>DASYLG010000213.1:0-14916 GCA_036009685.1 Iamia sp.
GACCGTCCTCACCCCGCCGTCGACGGTGGCCGTCCTGCGCGCCGGCTACGAGCCGGTGCTCCACCCCACGGCGGGGCGGTGATCGGCCCGAGGTCCGGTCAGAAGAACCCGCCGTGCTGCTCGACGATGAGCTGGCCGGCGCTCGACCCGATGAGCCACGGGCCGCTGTCGATGCCCCAGCAGTAGATGCCGACGGTGCGGGTCTCGCCGGCCGGGACGAACACGCCGCCGGTGACCGTCATCGGCACCAGGCCGTTCTCGCTGTCGATGTAGTCGAACGAGCCCTGCGACCCGATGAAGTCGCTCCCGGACCGCAGCTCGCACGCCGTCTCGATCATCGATTCGCCCTCGCCCGACTCGAGGTCGAAGGAGATGCGGAGGTTGGCGATGGCCAGGTACGAGCCGGGGCCGACGACGGTCGAGCCGAGCAGCGTGGGCTGGAAGCTGACCAGCGAGTTGGGGAACGACACGATCCGGACCCCCGACGGTCCGCCGGGTCCGGTGGCGCCCTGGGGTCCGGCGGGACCGGGGGGTCCCTGGGTGCCGGGTCCGCCCGGGCTGCCGGGCGCGCCGGGGGTGCCCTGAGGACCGGGATCGCCCTGCGGCCCGGGAGAGCCGGCCGGGCCGGTGCCGCCCGTCGCCCCGGTGGCACCCGTGGCTCCGGTCGTCCCCTTGGCGCCCGTGTCGCCCTTCTGGCCCTTGACGTTCCAGCTCAGCCAGGTCTCGTTCGAGTAGCAGCCCTGGCGACCCATGTCGATGGCCCGCAGGGCGCCGGTCGTCGTGTTGAAGCAGCCGTGGACGTGACCCTGGGCGTCGGGGATGCCGGCGTGGCCGGCGTCGATGCGGGCGGAACCGGCGGCGACCGACGCACCGCCACCCGCGGCGACGAGGGCGAGCCCGGCGACCACGGCCGCCAGCCGGCGGCCGATGCGGGCCGTGCGTGTCCTGTCCATCGCTGTCTCCTGGTCGGCCGAGGGGGAAGCCGCCAGGTTCGGTCCAGATCGGGGCGCCCGCAATCGGGGAACCCCCTCGATCTCGCTACGCTCCGTCCTCGATGGCAGGCGGCGCAGCAGCGACCGCACCGGTGGGAGTGGCCGGGCGGGAGGTCGAGGTGGCGACCCTGCACGCCACCCTCGGTGGCCTGGCCGACCGGTCCGCGCTGGTCGTCGTCGTGGGCGAGCCCGGCATCGGCAAGAGCGCGCTGTGGACCCACGCCGTGGCCGACGCCCGGGGCCTCGGCGCCACCGTCCTCACCACCCGGCCGGCCGCGGCCGAGGCGTCCACGGCGTGGTCGGGCCTGACCGACCTGCTCGAGGGTGTGCCCGACGCCGTGCTCGACACCCTGGCCCCGCCCCAGCGCCGGGCCCTCGACGCCGTGGGCCTCCGCGCCGACCCCGCCGGTGGCGTCCTCGAGCCCCGCGCCGTGTGGACCGCCTTCCGGTCGGCCGTCGTCGCCCTGGCCGTCACCGGCCCGGTGCTGGTGGCGGTGGACGACCTCCACTGGCTCGACGGGGCGTCGGTCCGCACCCTCGCCTTCCTGGCCCGGCGGTTGCCGCCCGGCGGGGTCGGCGTGCTGGCCACCCTCCGCTCCCGCCTGCGGGAGGGCGGCGTCCACGAGATCCTCGAGGTGCCCGGTCTCGAGCGCATCGACCTCGGCCCGCTCGACCCCGACGGCACCGCCACCGCCGTGCGGGCCCATGTCGGTGGGTCGCGGTCGCGGCCCCAGCTCGACCGCATCCACGCCGCCGCCGCCGGCAACCCGATGATGGCCATCGAGCTGGCCCGGGCCGGCCAGGGGCCGGCTGGCCACCCGCCGAGCGTGCCGGCCTCGCTCGACCAGCTCGTCGGCCACCGGGTGTCCGCCCTGACCGACGCCGGCCGCACGACGCTGGCCGCGGTGGCCGCCGCCGCCCGGCCCACCACCGTCCTGCTCGAGGCGGCCGGGCTCGCCGAGGGGCTGACCGAGGTCGAGCGGGCCGGCGTGGCCCGGGTCGACCGGCTCCACGTGCGTCTCGAGCACCCGCTGTTCGGGGCGGCCGCCTACGGCGGGTGCTCGTCGGCCGTGCGCCGGTCCGTGCACGCCCGGCTGGCCGCGGTCGTCGACGGCGACGAGGAGCGGGCGCGCCACGCCGCCCTCGGGGTCGACGTCCCCGGGCCCGAGATCCTCGTGGCGCTCGACGCCGCTGCCGTGGCCGCCGGCCGCCGGGGCGCGCCCGACAGCGCCGCCGAGCTGGCCGTCCTGGCCCTGGACCTCACCGCCGAGGACGACCCGGCGCGGCTGCGCCGCCACCTCGCCGCCGGCGAGCACCGGTTCCGGTCGGGCGACGGTCGCCGGGCCCGGGTCCACTTCGCCCGGGTCCTGGCCGACGCCACCGATCGCGCCGTTCGCTTCCGCGCCGCCGTGCGCCTCAGCGAGCTGGCGTGGGAGGAGGAGTCGGGCGAGGCCGCGGTGCTCCACGCCCGCGAGGCGGTTCGGCTGGCGGGCGACCAGCGCCGGGATCGGGCCGAGGCCGAGGCCGCCCTGGCCCGCGCCCTGGGCGTCGTCGACCTGGAGGAGAGCTCGGCCGCGGCCACCCGGGCCCTCGCTCTGCTGGACCCGGACACCGCCGACCCCGCCCTCCTCGCCGGTGTGCTCCTCGCCGGGGCCGAGGCCGACTTCGAGCTCGGCCGAGGGCTCGACCGCGTCCGCTTCCAGCAGGCGATCGCCCTGGAGCGGGCCGCCCCTCACCCGCGCATCGCCGATCGAGCCGACGCCGCCCTGGCCTCGCTGCTCCGCTTCGACGACGACCTCGACGGTGCCCGTGACGCCCTCGCGTCCCTGCGCAAGGCCGTCGACGAGGAGGGGGACGAGAGCTCCCTGCCGTTCGTCCTCAGCCACGGGGTGCAGGGCGAGCTGTGGGCCGGCCGGTGGGACGACGCCGAGGCGGCGGCGCAGGAGCACCTCGAGCTGGCCGTGCGGACCGGGCAGGGGAGCCAGCGCCGCCAGGCCGAGTACAACCTGGCCCTGGTCGCCGCCCACCGCGGCGACGACGACCGGGTGGGCGCCCTCGCCGGCCCGCTGGCGGCGGCCGCCCGGGCCGAGGGCGACGAGTGGTCCGAGATGCTGGCCGAGAACGTGCTGGGCTTCGCCGCCCTGGGGCGGAGCGACCACGAGGCCGCCGTGGCCCACCTCGACGTCGGCTATGCCGTCGCCGAGCGGATGGCGCTCGTCGACCCGGGGCGGACCCGGCTCCGCACCGATCACGTCGAGAGCCTGTTGGCCATCGGCGACCGAGCCCGGGCGGCGGAGCTGCTCGACCAGTACGAGGACCGGGCCCGGGTGGTCGACCGGGCCTCGGCCCTCGCCGCCGTCGCCCGGTGCCGGGCCCTGGCCGCGGCGGCCGACGGGGACGAGGCGGCGGCGGCGGCCGCGGTGACCGAGGCGCAGGCCCAACACGCCCGGGCCCCGTCCGGGGCCTTCGCCTTCGACCGGGCCCGCACCCTGCTGGTGGCCGGACGCCTGCACCGGCGGGGCCGGCGGAAGCGGGCGGCCCGGGTGGCGCTGACCGAGGCCCAGGAGGCCTTCGTGGCCCTCGGGGCCCGGCGCTTCGCCGAGCAGGCCGGCGCCGAGCTCGACCGCCTCGGCCTCCGGCCGGCCGCGCCCGATGGCCTCACGCCGACCGAGCAACGGGTGGCCGAGCTGGCCGCCCGGGGCCTCACCACCCGCCAGGTCGCCGACGCCGCCTTCCTCAGCCCCAAGACGGTCGAGGCCAACCTCACCCGGATCTACCGCAAGCTCGGCGTCGGCTCCCGGGCCGAGCTCGGCGCCTGGTTCGCCCGCCACGGCTGATCTCGTCGCGCAAACTGCGACCCTCAGCGGGCGAGGAGCCCGCTCAGGGTCGCAGCTTCGGGGGTTCTTCAGTCGACGAGGACGCCGCTGACGAGCTGGTCGAGCTCGTCATCGAGGTCGTCGTCGGTGTCGAGGACCAGGTCCTCGCCCTCGGCCCTCCGACCCGGCATCCAGGCGAAGGCGAAGGCGGCGATGGCCAGGGCCAGACCGGCGCTCAGCCACATCGAAGCGGTCCAGCCGTCGACGAAGGCGCCGCGGGCGGCGTCGAGCAGGCCGGTGCCCTGCGAGCCCATCTGGCCGGAGACGGCGACGGCGCCGCCGATGCCCTCCTGCACCGTGTGGGCCGCCTCGGGGGGCAGGCCGACGGTGGCGTCGGCGACCGAGGACGTGTAGGTCGCGCTGAGGACGCTGCCGATGAGGGCCACGCCGATGGCCGTGCCCAGCTCCCGGACGGTGTCGTTGAGGGCCGAGGCGACGCCCTGGTCCTCGACCGGGAGCGAGCCGGTGATGGCGGTGGTGCCGGACGTCATGGCCAGGCCGAGGCCGACCGCCATCAGGAGCATGCCGGGGGCGACGGTCAGGTAGCCACCGTCGGTGCTCGCCATGAGGCCCATCAGGGCCATGCCGCCGGCGATGGCGAGGGCGCCGCCGCCGATCATCGTGCGCAGGCCGACCCGCCGGGCGATCCGGGGGGCGACGCTCGACAGCGGCATCATCACCGCCGCGATCGGCAGCAGGCTGACGGCGGCGCCGACGGCGGAGTAGCCCAGCACGGCCTGGAGGAACTGGATCAGCACCAGGAACAGGGCGCCCAGCAGGCCGAAGATGCCGAGCAGGCCGACCGAGCCGCCGGCCAGGGTGCGGTTGCGGAAGAGGCGCAGCTGGAGCAGCGGGTGGTCCTGGCGCAGCTCCCACCAGGCGAAGGCGGCACCGGTGGCGAGGGCGAGGGCGAGGCTGACGAGGGTGATGGGCTCGGTCCAGCCCGCCTCGGGGCCCTCGTGGATGCCCATGACCAGGGTGCCCACCGCGATGGCGGAGAGGATCGACCCGACCAGGTCGAAGCGGCCCTCGGTGTGCTCCCGGGAGGACGGGACGTAGAGCGCCGACAGGACCAGGGCGGCCGAGCCCAGCAGGAGCGGGGCGGCGAAGACCCACGGCCAGGTGAAGTTGTCGACCACGATCGACGACGCCACCAGGCCGAGGATGCCGCCAGCGCCGGCGAAGCCGGCCCACATGCCGACGGCCCGGTCCCGCTCGTCCTCGGGGAAGGTCGAGGTGATGACCGACAGGGTCACCGGCATGATCATGGCCGCCCCCACGCCGCCGACGATGCGGAGCACCACCAGCTGGCCGACGCTGGTGGCGAGGGTCGACGCCGCCGCCGCGGCCAGGAAGAGGCCCAGCCCGCCGAGCAGCACGGGCCGGCGGCCCCAGCGGTCGCCGATGGCGCCGATCGGGAGCAGCAGGGCGGCGAGGGCGATGGTGTAGCCGTTGACCACCCAGAGGAGGTCGCCCTGGCCGGCGCCGAGGTCGACGGCCAGCTGGCCGAGGGCCACGTTGAGGCCCGACACCGAGGCGACCACGGCGGTCAGGGCGAAGAGCACGGCGGCCAGCACGAGGCGACGCCGCTTGGGATCGGTCACGACGGTCTCGGAGGGCGGGGCTCCGGTGTCGAGGGAGGAGGTGGTCATCGGCTGTCCTTCGGAGTACTAGAACGCTACCGTTTGGTATCGCTACGAGACGGTACAGTACTGTTATGGATGTGATCAGGCAAGACCCCTTCACGGGACATGCGTCACGGGTAGCGTCCGGGACCGCCATGGACCCGCGCGTCGCCCGCACCCGCCAGGCGGTCTTGGACACCGCCACCGAGCTGCTCGTCGAGGGCGGACCGTCGGCGCTCACCATGGACGCGGTGGTGGCCCGGTCGGGTGTGGCCAAGTCGACGCTCTACCGCCACTGGGAGACGCGCGACGCCCTCGTCGCCGACGTCTTCGACGCCTGCGCGCCCGCCCTGGACCTGCCCGAGGGCGACGTGCCGTGCGAGGAGGCGCTGCGGGCGATGGCGCGGGGTCTGGCCCGGTCGATGGCCGACGAGCAGTGGAACCGGCTGGCGCCGGCCCTGATCCTGCTCTCCCGTCAGCACCCGGAGCTGGCCGACATCGACAGCGAGATGAAGCAGCGCCAGCACGAGCTCACCGAGGCGATCCTGCGGCGGGGCGTCGAGGACGGCGTGGTCGAAACCTCCGTCCTCGACGATGTGAACCGCACCATCGCCCTGTTGGCCGGGCCGGTGATCTTCGCCGGGCTCAGCGCCATGACCCCCGTCGACGACGACCTGGCCGACCGGTGCGTCGACCAGTTCCTGGCCGGCCAGCGGGCCACCCTCTCGACGTGAGGCCCCGCCCCCGCACCGTCGCCCTCCTCGCCGGGGCCGTGGCCGCCGGGGCGCTGGCCCGCAGCGGTCGGGCCCGCCGCCGGCTGCTCGCGCCGATCCCGGCCGAGCTGCGCAGCCCGATCCTGATGCTCCCGCTCAAGGTGGCCGGCGATCGCACGGTGGCGGTGCTCAACGCGGCCGTGCGGGCCGGGGCCAAGCAGGGCGAGGGCGACGGCTGGGTGCGGCGCGAGGTGCCGTCGACCGACGACGCGCCCGCCGTGCCGGTCTACGTCTACGAGCCGCCCGTTGGCGCCGGCGCCGGCCCCGCCGAGCCGGCCCCGGCCGTGCTCTGGATCCACGGCGGCGGCCTGGTGATCGGGCACCCGGTCGTCTACCACGACATCTGCCGCCGTCTGGCCCGCGAGCTCGGCGCCGTCGTCGTCAGCGTCGACTACCGGCTGGCTCCCGTCGACCCGTTCCCGGCCGGGCTGGAGGACTGCTACTCCGCCCTCCGGTGGCTGCACGACGAGGCCGACGACCTCGGCGTCGACGCCGCCCGCATCGGGGTGGCCGGCGACAGCGCCGGGGGCGGGCTCACGGCCGCGCTGTGCCAGGTCGCCCTCGACCGCGGCGGCCCGGCGGTGGCCTTCCAGGCCATGAAGTACCCGATGCTCGACGACCGCTCCGTCCTCCGGGCCGACCACGCCGGCCGGGGTGCCTTCGTGTGGACGCCGGAGTCCAACGCCTACGCCTGGGGCGCCTACCTCGGCCATCCGGTCACCGAGGACGAGGACCGGCCCTACGCCTCCGCCTCCCGTCGGTCCGACCTCGCCGGGCTCCCGCCGGCGTGGATCGGCATGGGCGAGCTCGACCTCTTCCACGACGAGGACGTGGCCTACGCCGAGCGGCTGCGGGCCGCCGGCGTCGACTGCGAGCTGCTCGTGGTCCCGGGGATGTACCACGGGGCCGAGGGCCTCGCGGCCAAGGCCGAGGCCATGGTCGGCTTCGAGGACGCCCTCGTCGCCGCTCTCCGGCGAGGCCTCTCGGCCTAGCCGAGCGCCTCGCGGGCGAGGATCTGGGCGCTGGGACGGACGGTGCGGTCGGGGTCGATGATCCCGAAGCGGACGTCGTAGCCGTGGGTCCACTCGTAGTTGTCCACCGCCGTCCAGTGGAACAGGCCCCGCACGTCGATGCCGCGGCCGAGGGCGTCGTGGACGACCTCCAGCCCGCGCTCGAGGTAGGCGCCCCGCTCGGTGTCGTCGTCGGTGCCGATGCCGAGCTCGGCCACCACGATCGGCGTGCCCGGCAGCTCGGCGTGGAGGCGGTCGAGCACCAGGCCGACGCCGTCGGCCCAGATGCCGTAGCCCAGCGGCGAGACGGCGGCGTCGGGCGGGTGGATCGCCAGCGAGCCGGCAGCCACGCCCATGGCCGCGTAGTACGAGAAGCCGATCAGGTCGAAGGCGCCGGCCAGGTCGGGTCGCTCGATCGGGTCGCGGCGGGGGACCTGGAGGACGCCGTCGCGGAACAGCCCGAGGCCCGGACGCCACAGCGTGTCGTAGAGCCGCTCGGCCGTGGCCGTCGTGGCCGGGTCGTCGTCCTGGGCGACGATGGCCGACAGCCCGAAGATCGAGCAGACCGGCGCACCGGTCTGCTGGAGGCGGATGGCGGCCTCGGCGTTGGCCAGCTGGATCTGCTCGTCGACCCGGGCCATCTCGTCCCGATCGTCGTGCCCCGGGGGCAGGCCCATGCCGCCGTAGTGGAGCCAGGCGTAGTAGTTCGCCTCGTTGATCGGCTGCCAGCCGGCGACGAGGTCGCCGAAGGTCTCGGCCACCCAGTCGACGTGGGCGGCCCAGGCGCCGGTGCGGTTCTCGGCCTCGAGGAACCCGCCCCGGGCGGCGAACCATCGGGGGAGGGTGAAGTGGTGGAGGCTGACCCACGGGGTGATGCCGGCGTCGCGGGCGGCGCGGAGCACCGACCGGTCGTGCTCGACGGCCGCCGGGTCGTGGACGCCGGGCTCGGGCTCGAGCCGGGCCCACTCGAGCGACAGTCGGTGGTGGACCAGCCCGAGCCCCTTCAGGAGGGCGAAGTCCTCGGCGTAGCGGGTGGCGAAGCCGTTGCCGGCGCCCGAGATGGGCGCCTTCCCGGCCCGCTCCCAGTCCCACCAGTCCGACGCCGGCGCCGCCCCCTCGCACTGCGTCGACGACGCTCCCGTGCCCCACATGAACCCGTTCGGCCACTCCATGGCCACGAGTGTGCATCGCCGAGCGTCCGTGCGGGAGCGGTGGCAGAACTCCCTTGCCGGGGCCGACGGGTGGGGGCAGGCTCCGAGGCATGGGTGACCTGGGGGAGCAGACGGCAGTCGAACCCGTGGGCGAGGGCCGGTTCCGGGCCACCGTCTCGGCCGACTGGGAGATCTGGGGACCGATGGGGGGCTACATCGCCGCCTTCGCCCTCCGCGCCGTGGGGGCGACGACGCCACACCCCCGACCGGCGTCCTTCTCGTGTCACTACCAGGGCGTGGCCGCCTTCGCCCCGATCGACATCGAGGTCGAGGCGCGCAAGGAGGGCCGGGCGGCCAGCTCGCACCGGGTGTCGATCACCCAGGAGGGCCGGCCCATCCTCGACGGGCTGGTGTGGAGCACGTCGGTCACCGAGGGGCTCGAGCACGACGAGACGACGCCACCGGACGTACCCGGCCCGGGCGCGCTGAGGAGCATCGCCGAGCTGGTCGAGCCGGGCGACGAGCCGCCGTTCCCGTTCTGGCTGAACTTCGACGCCAAGCCGCTGGCCTTCGAGAAGGCGTGGCCGCCCGACGGCCCCCGCCCGGCGGCGTGGGCCGAGTGGCTGCGGTTCCTCCCCACGGCCACCTGGGACGACGAGTGGGTCGACGCCGCCCGCAGCGTGATCCTGGTCGACCTGCCCAGCTGGCCGTCGGCCCACCGGCCCCACGCCTGGAAGCAGGAGCCGTGGATGGCGCCGACGCTCGACCTCAACGTGGCCTTCCACCGCTCGACCGTCGGCCACGAGTGGCTGCTGTGCGACGGCACCGCCCCGGTGTCGACCGGCGGGCTGTTCGGCTGGACCGCCCGGGTGTGGGGCGAGGACGGTCACCAGCTCGCCTCCGGTGGCGGCCAGTGCATCTACCGCCGCATGCGCACCTGAGGGGTTGACAGGCAGCCGGTAGGCTGCGCATCATGGACAGGCAGCCGAGCGGCTGCATGTTCGATGGGGACGGTCCGAGAGGAGGCGTGACGTGGACGAGGTCTTCAAGGCCCTGGCCGACCCGGTCCGCCGGGAGCTGCTCGACCGGCTGCGGGCCCGCAACGGCCAGAGCCTGGGCGAGCTGGGCGAGGGCCTGGGCATCGCCCGCCAGTCGGTCACCAAGCACCTCGCGGTGCTGGAGGCGGCCGGGCTGGTGGTCAGCGAGAAGCACGGCCGCCAGCGCATCCACCTCCTCAACGCCGCCCCCATCGACGACATCGCCGACCGCTGGATCGGCCGGTTCCACCGTCCCCGGGCCCGCGCGCTCGGCGACCTCAAGCACGCCCTGGAGGCACCCCCCATGACCGCCGTCGACACCACCACCACGACCGACTTCGTCTACGTGACCTACATCCGCACCACCGCCGAGGAGCTCTTCCGGGCCATCACCGAACCGGAGTTCACCCGGCGCTACTGGGGCGCGGAGCTGCACTCCGACTGGCAGGTCGGCTCGCCGCTCCGCTGGGAGGAGGGCGGCAGCACCATCGAGGGCCAGGAGGTCCTGGCCGTCGACCCGCCCCGCCTGCTCTCGTACTCGTGGCACCTCCCGGAGGTCCTCCACCAGGAGCACACCGGGTGGACCGACGAGCAGCTGGCGGCCGGCCAGCAGGAGCCCCGCTCCAAGGTCACCTTCACCATCGACGACGAGGCCGACGGCGGCACCGTGAAGCTCACCGTCGTCCACGACGGCTTCGCCCCGGGGAGCATCATGCTGGACGCCATCAGCGGCGGCTGGCCGTCCATCCTCGCCAGCCTCAAGTCCCTCCTGGAGACCGGCTCACCCCTCGGGGCCTAGGGATCCGTGGCCGACGAGGAGATCCCGCTGGTCGGGGGGAACGTGACCGTCGGGCTGGTGCGGGTGGGGGACACCGTGCGCCGGCCGGCCGGTCGCTGGACGCCGGCGGTGCACGCGCTCCTGACCCACCTGCACGACGTCGGCTTCGACGGCGCACCCCGGTCGCTCGGCCTCGACGAGAGGGGTCGTCACGTCGTCGAGTGGATCGACGGCGCGGTCACCCACCCGTACGAGCCCGGGCCGTCGCTGGTCGAGGTCGGCCGGCTGGCCCGTCGTCTCCACGACGCCACCGCCGAGTTCGTGGCCCCGGCGGACGCCGTCTGGGGAACCGTGATCCCACCCGACGGTGACGAGCTCGTCGTCCACCACGACCTGGCCTCGTGGAACCTCGTCCACGGCGCCGACCGGGTGGTGCTCATCGACTGGGATGCCGCCGGCCCCGGCACCGGGCTGTGGGACCTCGCCTGGGCGGCCATCTCGTTCGCCGATCTGGCGCCCGTCGGTGTGCGGGCTCTGGCCGACGGCTACGGCCTCGACGAGGGAGATCGCCGGGCGCTGGCGGACCTCCTGCCCCGTCGGGCCCAGGGCATGGTCGACCGGCTGCGGGCGGGCGGTGAGCCCTGGTCCCGCCTGGCCGCCGAGGGGCACCTGGCGACCTGGGACGCCATCGCGGCGCGAGCGCGGGTCGCCGTCCCGGATGTCGCAGGCGCCCTCCTGGCCTAGTCCGGGGCGGTGTCGCCGAGGGTGAGGAGGGTGGTGCGGAGGAGGCGGGCCAGGTCGTCGCGCTGGCGGGGGGACAGGGCGGCGAGGATCTCCTCCTCGACCTCCATGTGGGGCCCGACGACCTCGTCGACCAGCTCCCGGCCGGTGGGGGTCAGCCGTACGATGACCTTGCGCCGGTCGACGGCCGCCACCCGCTCGACCAGGCCCCGCGCCTCGAGCCGGTCGATGCGGTTGGTGATGGCGCCCGTGGTGACCATGGCCTGGGCGACCAGCTCGCCGGCGGTGAGCTCGAAGGGCTCGCCGTTGCGGCGGAGGGTGGCCAGGACGTCGTACATCCACGCCTCCAGGCCGAAGCGGGCGAAGCTCTCCGCCAGCCGCTTGTCGACGAGGCGGGAGAGGCGCGACACCCGGCCGATGACGGCGAGGGGGGAGGAGTCGACGTCGGGCCGGACCGCGGCCCACTGCGCGCTGATGCGGTCGACGGCGTCCTGCTCGCGGGCCATGGCCGGATCCTAGGCCGTCCGACCGGATCGTCTTGACACTCATCATCTCAACATTAAGATGATGAGCATGAAGATGAATGGGGCCTCGCCGACTGCGCTCGCCACCGTGCTGGCCCCGATCGCCTGGGGCACCACCTACGTCACCATCACCGAGCTGCTGCCCGACGGCCGGCCCCTGCTCGTGGCCTGGCTGCGCGTCGCCCCGGCAGGGGTCGTCCTGGTGCTGCTCGGCTCGCTCGTCTCCCGGTGGCGGCCCCACGGCCGCGAGTGGGGCCGCACCGTCGCCCTCGCCGTCTGCAACTTCGGCCTGTTCTTCCCGCTCCTCTTCGTCGCCGTCTACCGGTTGCCCGGCGGGGTGGCGGCAGCCGTCGGTGGCGTCCAGCCCCTGCTCGTCCTGCTGCTGACCCGGGTGGTCAGCGGGTCCCGGCCCCGACCCGGGGACCTGGCGGTCGGCGTGGTCGCCGCCGTCGGGGTGGGTCTCGTCGTGGTGCGGCCCGGGGCCCACATCGACCCGGTGGGCCTGCTGGCCGCCGTCGCCGCCAACGTCTCGTTCTCGATGGGCGTGGTCCTCACCAAGCGGTTCCCGGCGCCGGCCAACCGGCTGGCCGCGACCGGCTGGCAGCTCCTCGTCGGCGCCGTCCTGCTGACGCCGGTCGCCCTCCTGGTCGAGGGTCCGCCACCGGCGCTCACCGGGCGGAACCTGGCCGGCGTCGCCTACCTCGGCCTGGTCGGCACGGCCCTGGCCTACGTCCTCTGGTTCCGCGGCATCCGCCGGCTGCCCGCCGCCGCCCCGCCCCTGCTGGGCCTGGCCGCCCCCGTCACCGGCGCCGTCATGGGCTGGGTCGTCCTGGGCCAGGACCTGTCGCCGCTCCAGCTGTCCGGCTTCGCCGTCACCCTGTCCGCCATCGCCTACGGCGCCACCCTCGGGATCGATGGCTCAGGGGAGGACGACGGTGCGGGGGCCGAGGAGGAAGACCCGGCCCTCGGCGTGGGCGGCGACGGCGCGGGCCAGCACGAGGCGCTCGAGGTCGCGGCCGACGATCCGCAGCTCGTCGGGACCGTGGGCGTGGGTGACCCGCGCCGTGTCCTGATCGATGATCGGGCCCTCGTCGAGCTCGGCGGTGACGTAGTGGGCGGTGGCGCCGATGACCTTCACCCCTCGGGCCCAGGCCTGGTGGTAGGGGCGGGCGCCCCGGAAGCTGGGGAGGAACGAGTGGTGGATGTTGATCATCCGGCCCGGCAGGGCGGCGCAGACCGTGGGGGAGAGGATCTGCATGTAGCGGGCCAGGACCACCAGCTCGACGCCGAGCTCGTCGACGAGACCGAGGAGCCGGGCGTCGGCCTCGTCCCGCGTCTCGGCGGTGACGGGGAGGTGGTGGAACGCGACGCCGTCGCGCTCGGCCAGCGGGCCGAGGTCGAGGTGGTTCGACCCCACGGCCACGATGTCGACGGCCAGCTCGCCGGCCCGCCACCGGTACAGCAGGTCGAGGAGGCAGTGGTCGTGCTTCGACACCAGCACGAGCGTGCGCACGGGCCGGTCGACCCGACGGACGTCGATGGTCGCGCCGAGCGTCGCCGCCCGCTCGGCCAGCGCCGCCGCCACCGCGGCCGGCTCCTCGACCGGGGCGTCGATCCGCGTCCGCATGCAGAAGGTCCCGCTGGTCTCGTCGCTGAACTGGGCGCTCGCCACGATGTTGGCGTCGAGCTCGGCGATCCCCTGGGCCACCGAGGCCACGATCCCGTGCCGATCCGGGCAGCTGAGCGTGACGATGTGGGCGGGCATCGCCGCAGGCTCGCGCGGCCCGTGTTGCGCGGCGGTCGCGACGGTCAGGTCTGACCCCCTCGAACCTTGTGCGACTGTGCCCGTTCTGCGGCGACACTCGCACAAAGTTGGAGATCTCTCCGGGGTGGTGTCGATCTGGCCCGAGCTCGGGTGTCGGAGGGGGTGAGAGGTGGCAACGGGCCACCCGGAGAGCACGGAGACGAGATCATGGGTCAGACGTTCGAGGTCACGTGGACCGACGAGGTGGCGGCGCCGCCGGAGGCGGTGTGGGATGCCGTCACCCGCCACAGCGACGGGTGGCTGTGGCCGATCAGCTACGAACCCCGGGTGGGCGGGGCCGAGACCGGCCTCACCGGCGAGGGCGGGACGGTCACGGCGTGGGAGCCGGAGCGCCGGTTCGCCACCACCGCCACCGACGCCGTCGGCACCAACCAGATCGACTACACGTTCACCCAGACGGCGGAGGGCCGGACCGCCGTCACCTTCCACCACCACGGCGTCGTGCCCGACGACGAGGACCTGGCCGTCCAGCTCGACATGTGCGAGGTCCACACCGCCTTCTACCGCCACTCGATGGGCGCCTACGCCGCCCACTTCGCCGGGCGCGACGCCACCTACGTCGAGGTCGACGCCGGCGACGCCGGCCAGGCCCTGGGCAGCACGGCGCGCCTCACGGCGGCCCTCGGGCTGAGCGACGCCGCCGTGGGCGACGAGGTCACCCTCGACGTCGCCGGTGCCGACCCGATCACCGGCGTCGTCGACTACGTCGATCAGACCTTCGTCGGGTGGCGGAGCGCGCACGGCCTCCATCGCATCTACGGTCGGGACCGCTGGGGCTGGCCGGTGAGCGTCGCCCACCACCTCTTCGATCCCGACGCCGACGGACCGACGGTCGAGAAGGCGTGGCGCAGCATCCTGGACGGCGTGTTCGGCACCGACGAGACCGAGGAGACGGCCTGATGGCGCAGTACGCGGTGATCATCTACGAGCGAGAGGGCGTCGAGATGCCGCCCGAGGTGCTGGCGGCCCACGAGGCGCTGGGCGGCCGCATCGTCGAGGCCGGCGGACGCGAGGTGGCCGGCCTGGCGCTCCAGCCCACGAGCACGGCCACCTCGATCCGGGGTGGGGTGATCAGCGACGGCCCCTTCATCGAGTCGAAGGAGGCGATCCTCGGGGTGTTCGTGATCGAGGCCCGCGACCTCGACCACGCCATCGAGCTGGCCGCCATGACGCCGACCGTCGACGGTGGGGTCGAGGTGCGGCCGCTGCTCGACTTCCAGGTGGTGGCCGAGGAGCCCCGCTGAACGTCACCGACGCGGTGGCCGCCGCCCACCGGGAGGAGTGGGCGGCGGTCCTGGCCGCGACCGTGCGGGTGACCCGGGACCTCGACGCCGCCGAGGAGGCGGTGCAGGAGGCCTACGTCCAGGCCCTGCGCACGTGGGGCCGCGACGGGATCCCGGCGCGGCCCGGCGCCTGGCTGACGACGACCGCCCGCCGCCAGGCCCTCAACGGCCTGCGCCGGGGCCGCACGCAGCAGGCCAAGCTCCCGCTCCTGCTCGGCCCGACGGAGGAGGACGAGGTGGACACCATCGATCCCGACACCATCCCCGACGACCGGCTGCGGCTGGTCTTCACCTGCTGCCA
>DASYLG010000214.1:0-8283 GCA_036009685.1 Iamia sp.
GTAGTCCTTGCCCGAGCTGCCCTGCTCCCAGAACATCCCGACCTTCTCGTAGCCCCGGCCCTTCATCCACTGGGCGCACATCACGCCCTCGGTGGGGATGTCGCCGTTGGCCACGGTGAAGCAGTAGTCCGAGGCGAACCCGTGGGCACCGGTCCAGCCGATGCAGGCCACGCCGAGCTCGTTGGCCGTGTCCTGGAGCACCAGCGAGTTGTCCGAGATCAGAGGTCCGAGGACGACGACGCAGCCCTGCTCGACCAGCCAGCGGTAGCCGTCGATGACCTTGCGGTAGTTCTCCCGCGGCAGGCCCCGCGCGTCGGCGATCACCAGCTCGATCGGGCCCCGCGAGAAGATGCCCTCGTTGAGGGCGTCCTCGATGGCGAGGATCGTCGGATCGATCCAGTCGGCCAGCAGCTGGCCGAGGTCCATGTCGATGAGGATGCCGATCTTCACCGGCTCGAAGGGGTCGCCCTGGGTCGCCACCCCACCGGTGGGCGGATAGATGGTGATGCCCTGGACGGCCCGCTCCCCCAGCGCCCCGCCGCCCTCGAACCACGAGCTGCCATCGCCCCGGCCGCCCTCGAGGTAGCTCGACGTGCCGTACCGCACCGACGAGACGGCGCGATCGGGCTGGGCGATCCCGAGATCGGCCGGAGCGGGGAACATGCGCTCGGCGTAGACGTGGTCGGGTGGGGTGTCGTCAGCCATCATTCCCTCGGAGCGTCGTTCAGTTCTTCGAACTATAGTTCAAATATGCGCCCCGACGATCTGATCATGGTGAGCGTCGACGACCACCTCGTCGAGCCCCCCGACATGTTCGAGAACGCTCCGGCCACGTACCGCGACCAGATGCCGAAGGACGTCCGCAAGGACGATGGCGCCGATGTCTGGGTCTTCAACGGCGCCGAGATCCCCAACATCGGCCTCAACGCCGTGGCCGGTCGGCCCAAGGAGGAGTACGGCATCGAGCCCACCGCCTTCGACGAGATGCGGCCGGGCTGCTGGGACGTGGCCGAGCGGGTCAAGGACATGGACGCCGGCGGGGTGCTCGGCTCGATGTGCTTCCCGTCGTTCCCCGGGTTCAGCGCCCGCCTGTTCGCCGCCGCCGACGACAAGGACATGGCGCTCGCGGTCCTCCGGGCCTACAACGACTGGCACGTCGACGAGTGGTGCGGGTCGGCGCCGGGGCGCTTCATCCCCATGGGCCTGCCGGTGCTGTGGGACGCCGAGCTGGCCGCCGCCGAGGTGCGCCGCCTGGCCGAGAAGGGCGTCCACTCGCTGACCTTCACCGAGAACCCGTACACGCTCGGCTTCCCGTCGTTCCACAGCGACCACTGGGACCCGCTGTGGAAGGCGCTGACCGACACCGAGACGGTGATGTCCATCCACCTCGGCTCGTCGGGGCAGCTGGCCTTCACCGCGCCGGACGCGCCGATGGACGTCCTCATCACCCTGCAGCCCATGAACATCTGCACGGCGGCGGCCGACCTGCTGTGGTCGCGGATCCCCAAGCAGTACCCCGACATCAAGATCGCCCTGTCGGAGGGCGGCACCGGCTGGATCCCGTACTTCCTCGACCGCATCGACCGCACCTACGACATGCACCACCTCTGGACGGGCCAGGACTTCGGGGACCTGATGCCGTCGGACGTGTTCCGCCGGCACTTCCTCACCTGCTTCATCTCCGACCCCGTGGGCGTCCGGATGCGCGACCTGATCGGAGTCGACAACATGGCCTGGGAGTGCGACTACCCCCACTCGGACTCGTCGTGGCCCTTCGCCCCCGAGGAGCTGGCCGAGGTCTCGGTCGACGTCTCCGACGAGGACCTCGACAAGATCTCGTACCAGAACGCCCTGCGCTGGTACTCCTACGACCCCTTCGCCCACGTCCCGAAGCAGGAGGCCACCGTCGGTGCCCTCCGGGCCAAGGCCGCCGGGCACGACGTCGAGATCCGGTCCTTCGACAAGGGCCGGTTCGAGATCAACCGCCAGGGCGTCGACCTGGGCACGATCACCCGCAGGGCCACCGCCTGATGCCCGACGCCGACCACGACCTGGTGCGGGTCGAGGTCGGCGACGACGGGGTGGCCGTCCTCACCCTGGCCGACCCCGATCGGCGCAACGCCCTCCGCCTGGAGATGACCCGGGCCCTCGCCGGCGCCGTCGAGCGGGCGCTGGCGGCCGACGTGGGTGCCATCGTCCTGGCCGCCGACCCGCCGGTGTTCTGCTCGGGCGGTTCGCTCGACGACCTGCTCGCGCCCCGAGCACCGTTGGAGGAGAGCTACGCCGGGATGCTGGCCCTGGCCGATGCGCCCGTGGTGACGGTGGCGGCAGTCGGCGGCGCCGCCATCGGCGCCGGCGTCAACCTGCCCCTGGTGTGCGACGTGATCGTGGCCTCGCCGGCCGCCCGCTTCGATCCCCGCTGGCTCGACGTCGGCATCCACCCCGGCGGTGGCCACCTGTGGCGGCTCGAGCGCCGGGTCGGGCGTCAGGCCGCCGCCGCCCTGGTGCTGTGCGGCGAGCGGGTCGACGGACGGGAGGCCGAGCGGATCGGCCTGGCCTGGCGCTGCGTCGACACCGACGACGAGCTGCTCCCCGAGGCCCGCCGCCTGGCCACCCGCGCCGCCGCCCGCGACCGCAAGCTGGTGCGCCGCACCAAGGCCACCCTCCGGGCGACGGCCGATCTCCCCGACGTCGCGTCCGCCCTGGACCTCGAGCTCCAGGCCCAGCGGTGGTCGATGGCCCAGCCCCACTTCCACGAGACCCTCGCCCGCCTCCGCCCCCGCTGACCGGCCAGATGCCATCGCGATGGTATCGTGGTGCCATGCAGACGACCATCGACAAGGCCGGGCGGATCGTCGTGCCGAAGGCGCTCCGGGACCGACTCGGCCTCGAGCCCGGGGCGGCCGTCGACATCAGCCAGTACGGCGCTGGTCTCCAGCTCATCCCCGTCGGGCGGACGGCTCGGCTGCGGGCCGACGGCGACGGATTGGTCGCCCACTCGACGACGGTCATCTCCGACGACGACGTCTTCGCCCTGCTCGACGACCAGCGGCGATGACGATCGCCCTCGACACCAGCGCCGCCGTCCCCTTCGTCATGGCTTCGCACGGCGCCCATCGAGCCACGAGGCAGCGGCTCGGGACGAAGGACCTCGTCCTCACCCAGCACTCGCTGGCCGAGACCTACAGCGTGCTCACCCGGCTCCCCGGCGATGCTCGCGTCGCCCCCGAGGACGCGGTGCGCCTCCTCGCCGCCAACTTCGGCGAACCGGCACTCCTCCCGCCGGCCGACGCCCGGACGCTTCCGGCCCTCCTGGCTCCCCTCGGCATCTCGGGCGGGGCGACCTACGACGCCCTGGTGGCCCTGGCGGCTCGGGCTCACGCTCTGCCGCTCGCCACCCGCGACGTCCGCGCCGCAGCCACCTACGCCGCCCTGGGCGTCGACATCGAGCTGGTCGCCGACGGCTGAGCGACGTCGACGGCCTTGCTCACCGCTTGTCGTAGGTGATGCCGCTGGCCTCGGCGTCCCACCAGGCGGGGGTGCGGGGCTCGTCGCGGAGATCGCGCTTGAGGACGCGGCCGACCGGTGAGCGGGGCAGCTCGGCCCGCAGCTCGATGTAGCGGGGCAGGGCGAAGTAGGGCAGCTCGTCGATGCACCAGCGGAAGAGCTCCTCCTCGGTGACGGTGGCCCCCTCCTTGGTGGTGGCCGTGACCTTGAGGTCGTCCTCGGTGAGATCCGACGGCACGGCGTGCACGGCCACGTCGGCCAGGCCGGGGTGGCGCAGGAAGATCCGCTCGACCTCGAACGACGAGATGTTCTCGCCCCGCCGCCGGAGGTAGTCGGCCTTGCGGTCGACGAAGTAGAGGTAGCCCTCGTCGTCGATCCGGCCCACGTCGCCGGTGTGGTACCACCAGTTGCGCGACGTCCCGACGGTGGCCTCGGGCCGGCCCCAGTAGCCCTCGAACATGGTGTGGGGGCGCTTCGGACGCAGGACGATCTCGCCGTCGGAGCCCCGGGGCCGCTCGTTGTCGTCGTCGTCGAAGATGCGGACGTCGAAGTGCTCGTCGTTGATGATCCCGGCCGCGTTGGGCTTGTTCTCGATGCCCGGCGGCTGCCACGACACCAGCGACGCCTCGGTCACCCCGTAGGCCCCGGAGAAGGTGCCGACGCCGAAGCGCGCCTTGAGCGTCGAGTCGATCTCCACCGGCAACGGCGCGGCGCCGATCAACCGCAGCGAGGTGTTGGCCTCCGGCTGGCCGGAGCGCGGCTGCTCGGGCCGATCGATGTCGTTGGCCAGCAGGTAGGCCATGGTGCCGAGCGTCGAGGTGACGGTGGCCCCGACGCGGTTCATCTCGGGCCAGAAGCCCGACACCGAGAAGCGGCGGTAGATCGCCGATCGCCCGCCGTAGACCAGCGGCCCCAGCACGGCGGTGACGATGGCGTTGAAGTGGAACAGCGGGAGCGGGGTCCACACCACGTCCTCGGCCGTCCGCCGCCAGCACACGCCGATCTGGCGGGAGAGGATCCCGTGGTAGCTGTGGCTGAGCATGCAGCCCTTCGACGGGCCGGTAGTACCTCCGGTGTAGATGAAGGTGCCCAACTGCGACGGGCGGACGTCGGCGAACGGCGCCGGCTCGCCGGCCAGCAGCTCGGCCCACGGGTGGACCGGGACCCGGACGTCGGGCGTGGCGTCGCCGATGACGACGATCCGCTCGAGCGACGGGACCTGGTCGGCGATGCGCTCGGCTCGATCGGCCAGGCCGGCCTCGACGACGAGGACCCGGGCCCCCGAGTCGGTGAGCTGGTGGCGCAGGTAGTCGCCCTTGTAGGCGGTGTTGATGGGCACGGCGACGAAGCCGCCGACGACGATGCCCCACCAGGCGAGCATGGCCTCGGCCGAGTTCTCGATGAGGGTGGCGATGCGGTCGCCGGGCTGGACGCCGAAGCCGGCCAGGGCCCCGCTGAGCCGTCCCGCGACGTCGGCCACCTCGGCCGCCGAGTGCTTGGTGCCGCACACGTCGAGGTACTCGGCGTCGGGGTCGCGCTCCAGCCGACCCCGCAGCAGGTCGACGACCGTCTCGCCCTCGCCGCTGATCCAGACCTCGTCGTTGCTCACCGGGTCCCCGTCGCGATCGACTTGATCTCGGTGTACTCCTCGAAGCCGGCCTGACCCATCTCGCGGCCGATCCCGCTGTGCTTGTAGCCGCCGAACGGGACGTCGGGGCCGTAGTAGAGGCCACCGTTGACGGCCATCGTGCCGGTGCGCACCCGCTCGGCCACGGCCCGGGCCCGCTCCGGCGAGCCGAACACGGCGCCCGACAGGCCGTAGCGGGAGTGGTTGGCGACCCGGACGGCGTCGTCGTCGCCGTCGTGGGCCTGGATCACGAGGACGGGACCGAAGATCTCCTCCTGGGCCACGGTGGCATCCTCGTCCACGTTCACCAGCACGGTCGGCTCGACGAACCAGCCCGTGGGCAAGGCCGCCGGGATCCCGCCGCCGGTGGCGATCTCGGCCCCCTCCTCGACCCCGGTGCGGATGTAGCCGAGGACGCGGTCGCGCTGGCGGGAGCTGACGAGGGGTCCCATGAGGTGCGCCGGGTCGCGGGGGTCGCCGTAGGGGATGGCGGCCATGGTGGCCACGGCGATCTCGACCGCCTCGTCGTAGCGATCGCGGGGGACGACGAGGCGCGTCGTGATGGCGCAGCCCTGGCCGGCGTGGGTCATCACCTGGAAGGCGGTGCTGCCCACCCCGGTCTCCAGGTCGGCGTCGTCGAGGACGATGGCGGCCGACTTGCCGCCCAGCTCGAGGAAGACCCGGGTGAGGTTGGCCGCCGCCGCCGTCATGACCTTCTGGCCGGTGGCGGTCGAGCCGGTGAAGGACACGAGGTCGACCCGGGGATCGGACGAGAGCAGGGCCCCGACGCCGTGGTCCGACGACGCCACCACGTTGAGCACGCCCGGCGGGAGGTCGGTCTCGTCGGCGGCGATCCGCCCGAGGAGGGTGGCCGTCCACGGCGTGTCGGGCGCCGGCTTGAGGACCGCCGTGCACCCGGCGGCCAGGGCGGCGGCCACCTTGGCCAGGTTGATCTGCATGGGGAAGTTCCACGGCGTGACCGCTCCGACCACGCCGGCGGCCTCGCGCCGGATGGTGCGCTGGGACTCGATTCCGAAGTGCTTCGACCGCCCGATGTCGTGCTCCCACTGGTAGCCGTCGAGCAGGTCGGCGACCCACCGGACGCCCTCGATCGGCGTCTCCAGCTGGGGCCCGCTGGTCAGGGTGCGAGGCGCGCCGACCTCGGCGATCATCGTCTCCCGCAGCTCCTCGACGTGGGCCCGCAGCCCGTCGTGGAGCTGGCGCAGGCACCGCGAGCGCCGCTCTGGATCGGTCGACCACGCCGTGGTGTCGAACGCCCGGCGGGCGGCGCCGATGGCCCGGTCCATGTCGGCGGCGGTGCCGTCGGCGCAGACGCCGATGACCTCCTCGGTGGTGGGGTCGACGTTCTCGAAGGTCCCGCCCCCCTCGGCCCCGACCAGTGCTCCGTCGATCAGCATGCGCTCCACGGGTGAACCATAATCCGGTAGATCGAACCGTGGTTCAATGGCCGCGTTACCGTACGGCTTTCGGAAACCGATCGAGGGGCATGCCATGCAGGACCTGAAGGGGAAGGTCGCCGTCGTCACCGGCGGCGCCGGCGGCATCGGCCGGGCTCTCGTCGAGCGCCTCGTCGCCGAGGAGATGAAGGTCGTCATCGGCGACGTCGAGGTGACCGCCCTGGAGACGACCGTGGCCGAGCTCCGCCACGGCGGGGCCGAGGTCACCGGCGTCCCGGTCGACGTCACCTCCTTCGCGTCGGTGGACGCCCTCGCCGATGCGGCCTACGCGGCCTACGGGGCCGTCCACGTCCTGGTCAACAACGCCGGCGTCGGGCCTCCTGGCGGTCTGGTGTGGGACTCGACGCCCAACGACTGGGCCTGGACGTTCAGCGTCAACGTCTTCGGCGTCGCCCACGGCGTGCAGGCCTTCGTGCCCCGCATGATCGCCGGCGGCGAGGAGGGCCTGGTCGTCAACACCTCGTCGGGCGACGGACCGATCGCGCCGATGCCGCAGGCCGCCTGCTACGCCGCCACCAAGTGCGCCGTCACCTGCCTGACCGAGTGCCTCGACGCCCAGCTGCGCTCGGAGGGGACGAACCTCACCGCCGCCGTCTTCTACCCGGCGGGCAGGGGCCTGCTCGACACCGGCCTGTGGACGTCGGACCGCAACCGGCCCGAGGAGCTGGCGCGCGAGAAGCCGCGGTCCACTCCGGCGATGACCGTCGCCGCCCTGGCCGAGAAGGGCATCCCGGTCCAGCCCCTCGACGAGCTGGCCGACGACGTGGTCGACGGGATCAAGGCCGGCCGGTTCGTCATCTCCCTGAACGGCGCCACCTACCGGGACACCCTCCGCGACCGGGCGGAGAAGATCGGCGCCGGCCAGAACCCGACGGAGGTCCACCAGCTCGGTGCCTGACGGCCCGGGTGGAGGCCATCCAACCCTGCGCCCCGGGACCGCTCAGCCGGCGGCCGCCATCGCCGGCACCACCTCGTCGGCCACCCGCCGGAGGTACGGCCAGGCCACATCCGGCGGGATGCCCCCGCACATCGGGTGCAGGGCGAGCGTGCCGGTCGTCGCCATCACGACCGCGTCGTCGACGCTGACGATGCGGTATGCACCGTCTTCCGCCCGCAGCTCGTCCACCGTCGAGGCCGGCGAGAGGCTGGCGGTGGTGGTCGACGTTGTGGTGGAAACGTGGTTCCAGCGGGCGTAGTCGACGGCGTTGTGCAGCAGGTACGGCCCGATCTCGTCCCAGGCGGCGTCGACATCGTCGGCGACGAAGACCGATGACGGCAGGTCCGGGGGCGGGAGCAGGCACATCCCCGGCTCGACGCCGAGCCGCTCGCACTCCGCCGCGTACAGCTCCCCCAGCCCGCCGACGTCGGTCTGGGCGAGCAGGCCGAGCCCGAAGCGGGCCGCCCGACGCGCCGCGTGCGGGCTCCCGCCGCCGACGAACAGCTGGGGTCGGGGCGCGACCGCCGCTCCCACCACGCCGGGGCGGCCGTGCGTCGTCAGGTCGAGACCGTCGAGGGCATCGAGCACCACGCGCAGGTTGTGATCCATCCGCTGGCCCCGGCCGGCCCACGCCACGTCGAGCAGCGCGAACTCCTCGGGGCGGTAGCCGAGGCCGAACACCCAGCCGACGCGGCCGCCGCTGAGGTGGTCGATCACGGCGATGTCCTCGGCCA
>DASYLG010000215.1:0-6257 GCA_036009685.1 Iamia sp.
CCTGGCCACGATCCTGGCCCTGGTGACGGGGGGCGCGGCGCTCGCCTCCGGCCCCGTGGCCCCGGCCCGCCAGGCCGAGCCCGACCCGGCGACCGACGATCCGGCCGCCGATCCGGCCGAGGACGCCGCGCCGGTCGCCGATCCGTTCGACCGTCTCGCCGCGTGCGTGGGCGCCGAGGGCCGGCTCCTCGTCGTCCTCCTGGTCGACGAGTCGGCCAGCCTGCGCGAGACCGACCCCGACGACCAGCGGGTCGCCGCCGCCCGGGCCGCGCTCCGCAGCATCGACCTGCTCCGCGGCACCGACGCCGCCGGCGGGTCGATCGCCATCGACGTGCTCGTGTCCGCCTTCTCGTTCGACTTCGCCACCGTCGGCGACTGGTCGCCGCTGACGGCGGAGACACGAGGTGCGGTCGACGATCGGATCGCCGGCCTCGCCGATCGGGACGAGAGCATGGACACCGACTTCCACAACGCCCTCGACGGTGCCCGGCGGGCGCTCGCCGACCGGGCCACCGAGTCCACCGAGGCCGCCGGCGGCAACGTCTGCAAGGCGATCCTCCTCTTCACCGACGGCAGCTACACGCTCGGCGCCCGCACCACCGCCGCCCAGCGAGAGCGCTTCGGCACCACCAAGACCTACGCCCCCGACATCGTGCTCGACAGCGAAGAGGCGGTCCGGGAGGCCACCGGCCTCGGGGTCACCGCCCTCTGTCGGGAGGGTGGGGTGGCCGACCAGGTGCGCGCCGACAACATCACCCTGGTGTCCGTGCCGCTCGGCGAGGGGAGCGGTCTGCTGGAGGCCCTCACCACCGGGTCGTCCGACGAGCGCGACTGCGGCGATCCCGACACCGACACCCCGGGTGCCTACCTGCCGGCCTCGGACACCGATGAGCTGCTGCGCACCTTCGACCTGGTCGCCTCGCGGATCGGCGGGGGCTCACCGGTCGGCGAGCCGGCCCGACCGGTGCCCTGCGCCGACGACGTCTGCGACGAGGGCGCGGTCACCTTCGCGGTGTCGCCGTCGCTCCGGCGGGTCCACGTGTTCGCGGCCGTTCCCGGCGACGAGACCCGGGTCGTGCTGCACCCGCCCGAGGGCGACGACCTGGAGCTGAGGCCGGGCGACGACGCGGACGAGGACGTGGACGGGGTCCCGGTCGTGGCCCGCTGGATCGCCGACCGCGCCCTCACCGTCGACCTGGCCGTGCCCCAGGACGGTACCGGTGCCGGCGACTGGAGCGTCGTGCTCGTGGGCCCCGAGGGCGACGCCACCGGGTTGGTCCAGGTGGTGACGTTCAGCGACCTCGTCGCCCAGCTCGAGCCGGGCACGAGCCTCCTGCTGGGGGGCAGCCGGACGCTCACGGCGACCATCACCACCCGCGACGGCGAGGAGACCCGCGAGGAGCTGCGCGACCCCCGCGTCACGGCCACGCTCGTCGACCCCATCACCGGGGCGGTGGCGACGGTCGAGCTGAACCCCGACGAGGACGCCTTCGCGGGCGACTACTCGGTCCCCGACGACGTGACGTCGTCGGCCCTCCGGGCCTCGCTACGGCTCGAGGCGACCACCCCCGAGGGGGCCGCCATCACGTCGGTCGCCCCCGAGGTCGTCCTCGCCGTCCGCCGCCCCGAGGGCTACCCGCAGGTCGTGCGGCCCGTGCTCGAGCTCACGCCCATCGTCGGCGACGACGCCGCCGAGGGCGTCCTCACCCTGGTGGCCCCGGACGGCACCGACGGATGCGTCTGGGTCGAGGACCTGACGATCGACGACGGACCCGACGCGGCCGGGGCCTTCGCCCTGAGTGCCGAGGGCGCCGGGCGCGACGAGGAGGCGTGCACCCCGATCGACGGCTCGCTCGAGGTCGAGGTGCTGGTCGAGGCGGGGGACAGGGCCTCCGGCTCGGTGGTGGGCCACGTCCGGATGGTCCTCGCCCGAGCCGACGGCGAGGCGCCCATCGCCACCGACGTGCCCGTCACCTTCGAGATGTCCCGCGGGGTCGACGAGGCCAAGCGGCTGCTGCTGGCGGCCGGCCTGATGCTCGGGGGCCTGCTGGCCCCGCTGCTCCTCCTGGTGCTCATCAACCTGCTCACCACCCGGTTCCCCGACCTCGGGCACGTCCGCGGGGCCCGCATCCCGGTGCTGGTCACCGGTAAGGGCCAGGTGCTGCGGACCGACGGTGGCGTGGGCGCCCTGCACCTGATGCCGAGCGACTTCGTGCCGCTCACCGGCCGGGCCCGTCGGCGGTTCACGTGGGGCGGGCTCGTCTTCGGGGCCCGCACATCGTTGAACCCCTTCGCCGAGCCCTACGCGACCGTCGCGCCCGAGGAGGGCACCGCCGACGTCTCCCGGGAAGGCCGGCGCACGGACCTGGACCTCGGCCTGGTCGGGTCGTGGTTGTTCCTCCTCGACCAGGACGCCTCTCGGGCGGCGCCGGCGGGCGAGGTCCACGGCATCCTCGTGGCCTTCGCGTCGGCGGGCGACGAGGCCGGGCA
Organism: Iamia sp.; assembly: GCA_036009685.1. Classification (GTDB taxonomy): domain Bacteria; phylum Actinomycetota; class Acidimicrobiia; order Acidimicrobiales; family Iamiaceae; genus Iamia. Next base: position 2,491 of record DASYLG010000215.1, read on the forward strand.
GGGCGACCGCATCGCCGGCGCGGTCCAGCAGCGGGGGCCGACCGTCGCTCGCCGGCTGGCCGTCCTGGCCGGCCTGCCGACGGGGATCAGCCCGGGGGTCAACCCGGCTCGGGACCGGTGAGGGCGGCGATGTCGTCGTCCAGCGTGGCCAGCACGTGGTCGATCGTGCGACCCCGCAGGGCGGTCTTGGTCCGGCCGACCGCACCCCGCCGCAGGGCGGCCTTCTCGGTGGCCGTGGCGACGGCCGCGTCGACCACCTCGGCCCGGGGCACCAGCCGGTCGAGGTAGCCGGCGGCCACCGCCCCCTCGGGGTCGTAGACCCGGCCGAGGGTGGCGGCGGTGAGATGGGCGGGGGAGAGGCGGTCGCGGGCCAGCTCGATGGCGAAGATCGGCAGCGGCATCCCGATGGCGACCTCGTTGAGACCCAGCTTGGCCGGCGTGTCGGACGGCCCGATGCGCTCGTCCACGGCGAGCAGGGTCAGCGCCCCGCCGGCCAGGGCGTGGCCGGTGCAGGCGGCGACGGTGGGCAGCGGCGAGCCGTAGAGCCGCATCAGGAACCGGGCCCCGGCGGCCACCAGGCCCTGCATCGCCGCCGTGCTCTCGGTCATGACGGCCAGGTCGTAGCCGGCCGAGAAGGCCCGGGCCCCGCCGGCCAGCACCAGGGCGGTGGCCTCGCCCTCGGCCCGCTCCAGCACCTCGGTCAGGCCGTCCAGCACGGGGTGACCCATGGCGTTGGCCTTGCCGTCGTCGAGGGTGACCACGGCGACGGGGCCGTCGAGGCGGTACGAGAGCGGGGCCGTGGTGTCGTCGGACATGGCCGCGGACCGTAGCCCCCGGGTCAGGCGGTCTCGGTGGCCGGTGGGCGGAGGGCGTGACGGGCGGCGTCCCGCCCGGCGGTGCCGGCCACCCGGCCGTCGGGCCACACCACGAGGATGCGGTCGATGCCGGCCGAGTCGGCCCGCTGGAGGGCGGTGAGCACGGGGTCGTCGACCGTCGCGGTCGGGATGCGGTCGATGGGCCAGGCCACGTCGATGGCCCGGACGACGGGCCAGTCGCGGGGGTCGACGGCCAGCACCAGCTCGGAGGTGAGCAGGCCGGTGATGCGGCCGTCGGGGGCCTGGACCGGGAAGGCGGTGTGGGGCTGCCAGGCCTCGGCCCGGGCGACCACGTCGGACAGCGTGGACCACTCGGCCACGACCGGCGGGTCGGGCACCATCACCGTGCCCAGCCGGGTGTCGCGCAGCCGCCCGATGGCGGGGGCGTCGCGCAGCCGGGATCGGGCGCTGGAGGCGATCAGCAGGCCGCCGAAGAGCATCCAGATCCCGTACTGCCCCCACGCCCCGCCCTCGCGGGCGACGACGATGCCGAGGACGAACAACCCGCCACCCAGCCCGATCCCGATCACCGACGTGATCGACGCCGAGCGGTTCCGGTTGCGGGTCGCCATCCACAGCAGGGCCTCGAGCACGGCACCGCCGTCGAGCGGGGCTCCCGGCAGCATGTTCACGGCGGCGAGGATCAGGTTGAGGACGGCCAGCCACAGGAACATCTGGCCGACGACCAGGACGAGGCCGTCGAGCGAGCCCTCGACGAGGGTGGCGCCGCACCAGAACAGGCCGGCCAGGGCGAAGTTGGTGAAGGGCCCGATGGCACTGACCCGCAGCTCGGCCCCGGCGGTGGCCGGCTCGGTGACGAACTGGGTGTGCCCACCGAGGAGGGTGAGCGTGATGCCCCGCACGCCGATGCCCTCGTGCCGGCCCACCAGGGCGTGGCCCATCTCGTGGGCCAGCAGCGACAGGAACAGCAGGCCGGCACCGGCGACGCCGACGATCCAGTAGGTCGACGCGCTCTGGGCCTCGACCCTGTCGGGCAGCAGGCTCTCGGCCAGGGTGAAGGCGTATACGAACGCGATCAGCGGCACGGTCCAGCTCATGGCCACCTTGATCCCGGCCAACCGGCCCAGCGGGATGGCCCTGTCCATCGGGCCACCCTACGGCTCACCGGGCCGGCCCGGCCCCTCGGCGGGCGGTCAGCCGGTGGGCTCGGTGACGAAGTCGATCAGGCGCTCGACGGCACCGATCAGATCCGACTCGAGGTCGGTCCAGTCGCCCACGGCGCCGAGGACCCGGCGCCAGAAGGCGGCCGTGGTCTCGTCGGACCCGAGGGCGGCGATGACGCCCTCCTTCCACGGCGTGCCCGGGGGGACGACGGGCCAGGCCCGGATGCCGAGGGCCGTGGGGCGCACCGCCTGCCACACGTCGACGAAGCGGTGGCCGGTGACGAGCACGTCGGGGTGGTCGATGCCGGCGGCGAGGCGGGTCTCCTTCGACCCGTCGACCAGGTGGTCGAGGAGGATGCCGAGCCGGCGCCCGGGGCCGGGCCCGAAGCCCCGGACCACGGCGGCCAGGTCGTCGGCGCCGTGGAGGACCTCGACCACCACGCCCTCGCCCCGGAGGTCGTCGCCCCACACCTTCTCGACCAGCTCGGCGTCGTGGAGACCCTCGACCAGGATCCGGCTCGCCCGGGCCACCCGCGCCGGCTGGCGGGGCCCGCCCACCGAGCCGGACGCCGTCCGGCGGGCGGTGGGTGACGGCGGCCGGGGTCGGGGCGGGACGAGGGCGACGGCCTGGCCCTGGACGGTGAACCCGCCCGGGATCGGGTTGAGCGAGTGCTGGCGGCCCTTGGGGTCGCGGGCCAAGAGGACCTCGCCCCGCAGGCTGACCACGGTCCACGCGTCGCGCTGGCCCCGGGGCGTGACGGCCAGGCCGGGGACGGCCTCGACCTTCGGATAGGTCGGCCGGCGCCGCCGGGGACCGTCGAGGTCGATGGGCTCGGAGAGGATGCCGTCGCCACGCGCCATCGCCCGAACCTACGGCCGCCCCCGTCGCCCGTGGTGGACGCCCCCCTCCCGTTCTGATCATCGGCCGTTGCGGGCGTGCGACGCTGGGTGCTTAGAAACGTGATGGCGGTCCCTACCCTCGGGCCGGTGATCCTGCTCGACGCCGAGGGGCTGACCGTGACCCGCCCCGAGCGGCCGCTGTTCACCGACGTGGGCCTGACCATGGCCAGCGGTGACCGGATCGCCGTCGTCGGCCTCAACGGGTCCGGCAAGAGCACCCTGCTGCGGGTCCTGGCCGGCGCCGTCGGCCCGGCGGCGGGGACCGTCCGTCGGGGTCGGGGCAGCCGCATCGTGGCCGTGGCCCAGGACCGGGCCCGCCCCACCGGCACCGTCAGGGAGGCCGTCGGCGCCACCGGCGACCGGGCCTGGGAGGCCGAGGCCGTGGCCGACCGCCTGGGCCTGACCCCCCTGCTCGACCGGGACGGCGCCCAGCTGAGCGGCGGCCAGGCCACCCGGGTCGCCCTGGCCGCCGCCCTCACCGAGGTCGGCGCCAGCGGGGCGGGGGAGGACGACGACTCCGTCCTCCTGATCCTCGACGAGCCCACCAACCACCTCGACATCGACGCCATCGCCTGGCTGGAAGACCGCCTCGCCGATTTCCGCGGCGGCCTCGTGCTCGTCACCCACGACCGCCACGTGCTCGACCGCATCGCCACCTCGGTGCTCGAGATCGACCGGGGTCGGTCCTACGTCCACGTCGGCGGCTACCAGAGCTGGCTCGACGCCCGGGCGGAGCGCGAGGCGCGGTCCGCGGTGGCGGACACCCGCCGGCGCAACCTCGCCCGCGCCGAGCTGGCCTGGCTGCGGCGCGGCGCCCCGGCTCGCACCCGGAAGCCGCAGGCACGGATCGAGGCCGCCACCAAGCTGA
>DASYLG010000216.1:0-15469 GCA_036009685.1 Iamia sp.
GGGCCCGTCGGCGGGGGGTAGCCGCCGGGCGGTGGTGGGGGCGTCGGGCCGCCGGGGCCGGGGGGAGGCGGGGGGTAGCTCATGGTGTCGATTCACCTCGGGGGGACGTCGGCCCTGATCGGCGGTTCCGGTGTGCGTACCACCCGGCTCCGACGCCGAGCGTCCCCAGCATCGCGCCTGCGCAGGCGGCAACGGTGCCCCCACCCACACCGGAGCGCGGGAGGCGGTCGAGGGCGATGAGGGCCAGGGCCGTGCCGGTCACCGCCAGCCCGACGCCGGCGGCGCCGAGCCCGACGCCGAGACGGGCCCCGAGGCCGGCGCCGATCAGCACCAGGGCGCCGCCGAGGGGGATCAGGTAGATGACGAGGCCGGCCCAGCGGGGGACGAAGGCATCGACGGCGCCCGACAGCACGAGATCAGCGATCCGCCGGAGGGCGATGGCCGAGCCCGCCCCCCGGTCGGACCACGGCAGGAAGGTGGCGGCCACGAGCAGGAGACCGCCCGCGCTGCCCGCCGCGAGGGAGACGGTGGGCGCGGTCGGCGGGCGCAGGCGGGCCAAGGGCGGCGACGGTACCACCGGGCCCCACCTGGTCGTTGGGAGCCGAGCCGTCGGACGAGGCGACCCGAAGGCACGGTGTCCTGCTCTCCGAGGCCCTGCCGAGGAGATGTCCGCCGCGATCCGGCCCCACCGCGCCGGTCGTTGGTGTCATCCGCCGCCGGGTGGCGTGCCAGACTCCCCGGCCATGTCCCGCCGCCCCCTCTCCGCCCTGGTGGCCGTCGTCCTCGTCCTCGGTGCCTGCTCCTCCTCCGACGGGGAGGACGACGCCGACGACACCACCACCACGACGTCGAGCCCCGAATCCACGACCGAGGATCCGGCCGCCGACCTCCCGCCCGTCGAGGCCTCCGAGCTGGTCGAGGTCCCGTGCTGGTGGGAGCTCCCCGACGACGCCCCCGAGGGGGTCACGATCACCTGCGGGACCGTCGACGTCCCGTCCGACCCCGCCGACCCGGACTCCGACTCGATCACGCTGGCCGTGGCCCGCCTCCACGGGTCCGGCGATCCGGCCGCCGAGCCCGTCATCTCGCTCCACGGCGGCCCCGGTGGCGACTCCCTCTCGGACCCGCCCACGGGGCTGATGGCCCTCGACATCCTCGACGAGCGCGACGTCATCACCTTCGACCAGCGGGGGGCGGGGCGCTCGCTCCCGAGTCTCAACTGCCCGGAGAAGGAGGAGGCCATCCTCGACACGCTGGGCGCGGCCGAGTCGTGGGATGTCGAGTACGCGGCCAACCTGGAGGCCGTCGAGGCCTGCTACCAGCGTCTCACCGAGGACGAGGGCATCGACCTCGACCAGTACGACACCCCGGCGTCGGTGCGCGACATCGAGGTGCTGCGGGAGACCTTCGGCGTGGAGGCGTGGAACGTCTGGGGCGCGTCCTACGGGACCCGCCTCGGCCTCGACTACGCCCGGGCCCACCCCGACCGGGTGCGCTCGCTGGTGATCGACTCGGTGTACGCCCCCGACGTCGGTGGCGTCGACTACGTCAAGGGCCTGCCGCAGGGCGCGCTCGACCGGCTGGTCGAGGCCTGCGCCGCCGAGGAGGCCTGCGCTGGTGCCTACGGCGACCTGGGCACCGTGCTGGAGGACGCCACCGCGGCCATGGACGCCGACCCCGAGGAGCTCACCGCCAACGTGACCCTGGGGGGCGAGGAGGTCGAGCGGGACTTCGTGCTCACCGGCTCCGATGTCCGGGCGGGGCTGTTCGCCGCCCTCTACGACAGCGAGCTGATCCCCGTGCTGCCCAGCGTCATCGCCGCCGTCGCCAGCGGCGACCGCAGCATCGTCCCGCAGTTCGTCGATGTGGGCGTGCCCCGCCTGCTCGACCTGTCCGAGGGCGCGTTCTACTCGGTCGACTGCGCCGACTCGGGCCGCGCCCTGGAGGGCACCGACGTCCAGGCCGAGCTGGCCGAGGCCACCGAGGACGCTCTGATCGCCCTCAACGCGGCCCAGGTGTTCTGCGCCGACTGGCCGGTCGAGCACGTGCCCGAGGCCTTCAACGAGCCGGTCACCGTCGACGTGCCCACGCTGGTCTACGGCGGGACCCTCGACCCCATCACCCCGTTCACCCACTCCGAGGCCCAGGCCGAGATCATGCCCGACGCCCGCTTCGTGACCGTCCCCAACGCCGGCCACGGCGCTGCCGGCACCAACGATTGCACCAAGTCGGCCCGCGACGGCTTCTGGCGCGACCCGGACGCCGACCTGCCCGCCTGCCTCGACGACCTCGTGGCCCCGCCGTTCGTGGTCGGCGGCTGATCGAACCCTTCACGCTTCCCGCCCCGCCCCTGGTCGACCCGGCCCGGGGCCTCGTCCTCCGGCCCTGGCGGCCGGCCGACGCCGTCACCCTGGCGACCGCCTGGGCCCTCCCCGACGTCGCCGCCCAGGCCACCGTCCCGGGCGTGGGGGCGGTGGCCGACGCCGAGCGGTGGATCGCCGGCGCGCCCGCCCGCCGCCAGGTCGGTCTGGGGCTCGACCTCGTCGTCGGTCGGCTCGACGGCGAGGTGTGGGGCGAGGTGGGTCTGGCCCGGCTCCGTCTCACCGCCGGCGACGCCACCCGGGACGAGCTGGAGATCGGGTGGTGGGTCCTGCCCGCCCACCGCCGCCGGGGGGTGGCGACCGCCGCCGCCGGGCTGCTGGCCCGGTGGGCGCTGACCCAGGGCGATGCCACCCGCCTCGTGGCCCGGATCGTCCGGGGCCAGGTCGGCTCGGAGACGGTGGCCACCCGGATCGGGCTGCGCCGGCTCGCCCGCCTCGACAGCACCCGCGACCTCTGGGCCGGCCCGGTGTAGGGTCGCCTCGCCGTGAAGCGGGTCCGGTGAGGCTCGCACGGCGTGGAGAGAGATGGCCGAGAGAGAGCGTCGCATCTCGCCGCCCTACGGCGGCGTGTTCGTGCCCCGGACCCGCGTGCTCGACCGGGACGACGTGGCCCGGGCCATCTGGCGCATGGCCCACGAGGTCGTCGAGCGCAACCACGGCCTCGAGCTGGTGACGCTGGTCGGCCTGCAGACCGGTGGGTGCTGGATCGCCGAGCGGCTGGCCGACGCCCTCGACACCATCGAGCAGGTCCGCCCCGAGGTGGGCGCCCTCGACGTGGCCTTCTACCGCGACGACATCGGCCTCCGGCCCGTCCTGCCCGAGGCCACCACCGACATCCCCGAGGACATCGACGGCCGCAACGTCGTGCTGGTCGACGACGTCCTCTTCACCGGCCGCACCATCCGGGCCGCCCTCGGCGCCCTGCACGACTACGGCCGGCCCCGCTCGGTCCAGCTGGCCGTCATGGTCGACCGGGGCCACCGGGAGCTGCCGATCCGCCCCGACTTCGTGGGCAAGAACCTGCCCACCCGTCGCGACGAGGTGGTCGACGTCCACCCCGAGGGCGTCGACCTGGGCGAGATGGTCCGGTGAAGGACCTGCTCAACACGGCGGATCTCACCGGCGACGACATCGTGGGCCTGCTCGACCTCACCGACTCGTCGGTCGAGATCAGCAGCCGGAACATCCCCAAGGTCCCCACCCTCCGGGGCAAGACGGTCGCCTCGCTCTTCTACGAGGACTCGACCCGCACCCGCCTGTCGTTCGAGACGGCGGCCAAGCGCCTGTCGGCCGACACCATGACCTTCAGCGTCGGCACCTCGTCGGTGAAGAAGGGCGAGTCGCTCCGGGACACGGCGCTGACCATCGAGGCCATGGGCGTCGATGCCGTCGTCGTCCGGCACGGCTCGTCGGGGGCACCCCATCGGGTCGCGTCCTGGATCGACGCCGCCGTGATCAACGGGGGCGACGGTTGGCACGACCACCCGACGCAGGCCCTGCTCGACTCCTACACGCTGACCCGGCGGCTGGGCACCGAGCGCCTCGACGGCGTCCGCATCGCCATCGTGGGCGACGTCAAGCACTCGCGGGTGGCCCGGGCCGACGTCCACGCCTTCACCGCCCTGGGCGCGTCGGTCACCCTCGTGGCCCCGCCGACCCTGCTGCCACCCTCGCTGGTGGGCTGGCCGGTGTCGGTGAGCCACCACCTCGACGAGGTGCTCGGGTCCGTCGATGCCGTCTACCTGCTGCGGATGCAGCGGGAGCGGATGACGGAGGCGCTGATCCCCTCGCTGCGGGAGTACACGTCCCGCTACGGCCTCACCCACGATCGGCTCCGCCGGCTGGGCGACGACGTCGTGGTGATGCACCCGGGCCCCATGAACCGCGGCGTCGAGATCGCCCCCGAGGCGGCCGACGATCCCCGCGCCGTCATCGTCGACCAGGTGCGCAACGGCGTCGCCGTCCGCATGGCCGTGCTGATGCGGCTGCTGGCCGGCGAGACCCGCACGGTGTCCGAGCCCGATGGCGCCGAGGTGTCCGATCCGGGTTCCGATGTGCCGCTGGAGGCGACGCGTGGCTGAGTCGGTGGTCATCAAGGGCGGCGAGGTGGTCGACGCCACCGGCTCGCGCCGGGCCGACGTGCTCGTCGTCGACGGGCGGATCGCGGCGGTCGGGGCCGACCTCTCCGAGCCCGGTGCCCGCGTCCTCGATGCCGGCGGGTGCGTCGTCGCCCCCGGCCTGGTCGATCTGCACGCCCACCTCCGCCAGCCCGGCAAGGAGGAGGCCGAGACGATCGAGACGGGCAGCCGCTGCGCCGCCCTGGGCGGGTTCACCGCGGTGGTGGCCATGCCCAACACCACACCGGCCATGGACTCGGCCGGCGTCGTGCGCGAGATCCTGTCGCTGGCCGAGGGGGCGCTGTGCGCCGTCCACCCCTCGGGCGCCATCACCGTCGACCGCGCCGGCTCGACGCTGGCGCCGATGGGGGAGATGGCCGACCTCGGCGTCCGCCTCTTCACCGACGACGGCACCGGCGTCCAGGACGACCAGCTGATGCGGCGGGCCATGGAGTACGCCGTCGGCCTGCACCACGACGTGGTGCTGGCCCAGCACTGCGAGAACGCCGCCCTCGCCGCCGGTGGCCACATGCACGAGGGGGAGTGGTCCTCCCGTCTCGGCATCGCCGGCCAGCCCCATGCCGCCGAGGAGGCGATGGTGGCCCGCGACATCGCCCTGGCCCGGCTCACCGGCGCCCGCATCCACATGCAGCACATGTCGACGGCGGGTTCGGTGGGGATGATCGCCTCGGCTCGCGCCGACGGGTTGGCGATCAGCGCCGAGGCCACGCCCCACCACCTGCTGCTGACCCACGCCGAGGTGGCGTCGTACGACCCCGTCTTCAAGGTCAACCCGCCGCTGCGGACCGCAGAGGACGTGGCCGCGGTGCGGGCCGGGGTGGTCTCGGGGGTGTTGGACGTGATCGCCACCGACCACGCCCCCCACACCCAGGACACCAAGGACGAGCCCTTCGACCAGGCCCCGCCCGGGATGCTGGGGCTGGAGTTCGCCCTCGGCGTGGCCCTCGCCGTCCTCGACCTGCCCATCGCCGAGGTCCTCGCCCGGATGTCGTGGCGCCCGGCCGCGGTGGCCGGCCTGGGCGACACCCAGGGCGGCCCCCTCGAGGCCGGCCGGCCGGCCAACGTCTGCGTCATCGACCCGACCGTCGAGTGGACCGTGCGGTCCGGCCAGACCGCCAGCCGCAGCCGCAACATCCCCTACGTCGGCAAGACCCTCCGGGGCCAGGTCCGCCACACGATCTACCAGGGCGAAGCGGTGGTCATCGACGGATCCGCGCAGCGCTGAGCCCACGTTCTAGAAGTCTTGGCCGGTTCTCGAAGGGCTGGCGGAGACTGACGGATGGCGCTGAGCATCAAGAGCGACGAGGCCGACGCCCTGGCCCGGGAGCTGTCCCGGCTGACGGGCGAGTCCCTCACCGACACCGTCACCGAGTCCCTGCGACAGCGCCTCGACCGAGAACGCCGCATCGGCGGCGATCCGGTCGGTGACGCCATCGCTCGGGCGAGGGCGCTCCTCGGTGACGTCCCGCCCGGCATCGACGCGGCGCGGTCCGCCGACTTCCTGTACGACGAGCATGGGCTGCCGGCCTCATGGTGATCGACTCCTCGGCCATCGTCGGCCTTCTCCTGGACGGGACCGTCAACGAAGCGATCGTCGAGGCTCTCCGAGCCGACGAGCGGAAGCTGGTGGCGGCTCCGACTCGATTGGAGATGGCCATCGTCATGCAACGCAGCGGCATCGTCGGCGGCGTCACGGCGGTCCGAGCGGCACTCGACGGACTCGACGTCATCGACGTGCCCTTCGATCGGACCCTGGCCGACGCCGCCGCGGATGCCCATGCCCTGTGGGGCAAGGGCAACCACCCCGGCGAAGCTCACCTTCGGCGACTGCGTCACCTACGCCGTGGCCAAGCAGACCGGAGAGGCGATCCTCTGCGTGGGGGACGACTTCGCCCGGACGGACGTCCCGGTGGTCCCGCTCGGCTAGAGGGTTCGCATGACGTTGAGGTCGACGCCGCCGTCGATGCCGTCGACCCGGGCGATGCCGGTGTACTGCCACAGGGTCCAGTCGCCGCCGGGGCGGAGGGGGCCGATGCGGCGGTGCCAGAGGGGGCGGTCGCGGTCGCCCAGGTCGCGGCTCGGGTAGCGGTCCTCCCAGTCGTCGAGGACGTAGAGCAGGACCGTCTCACCGGTCTCCTCCTCGACGGCGTCGACGAAGGCCCGGACCTCCCGCCGGACGTCGTCGGCCGGCGGGCGATCGGCGCAGTTCCCCGTCAGCTCGAGGTCGAGAGCGGGGGGCAGGTCGCTCCCGTCGGGCATGGTGGCCAGGAAGTTCGCCGCCTGCTCGGCGCCGGGCCGGCACAGGGTGAAGAAGTGGTAGGCGCCGACGTCGAGCCCGGCGGCGCGGGCATCCTCCCAGCTCGACGCGAAGCGCGGGTCGACGTGGTCGCCGCCCTCGGTGGCCTTGAGGTAGGCGAAGTCGATGTCGTCGGCGGCCACCGCGTCCCAGTCGATGGCGCCCTGGTGGTTCGAGACGTCGATGCCGTAGCGCTCGCCGTCCCGCAGGGCCGGACGATGGTGCGGGAACCACACCTTCCACCCGACGAACCCGACGGCGCCCAGCACCAGCAGCCCGACGACCGTCCCTACCAGCCCTCGCCGCACCCACCTCGCCATGGAGATCAGGTCGTCGGTGACGGCGGCTCGGTTCCCCGGGGCTAGATCGGCAGGGTGGTGAGGGTGCCGGCGGCGTGGGCGGCGACGACGGCCTCGACGGTGGCGTCGAAGGCCCCGGCGGGGTTGGCGAACACGTGCCGGGGGTCGATGGCGGTGCGGGCGAACTGGTCGTGCATGTGGCGGGCGGCGGCCTCGTCGGTGAACGAGTGGCCGACCCGGGTGCGGACCTGATGGAGACACTGCTCGAGCGGGGGCAGGACGACGGCGTAGCTGCACGACACCAGCCCGGCGTGGCCGAGGAAGGTGGGCAGGAACCACGGCCCGACGACACCGTCGTACACGACCATGGCCGGTCCGGCGGCGAAGCGCCCGGCGGCGGCCCCGGTGGCCGCCGCCACCACGGCGTTCTGAGCGTTGGCCTCGACCCGCCACGGCTGGATGGCGCCCCGGCGCAGGAAGCCGAAGAAGGCGTCGCCCTCGATCAGGACGCTGGGGTCCCAGCGGTCGGCCACGGCGGCGGCGATGGCCGACTTGCCCGCCCCGGGTGGACCGCTGACGACCAGGAGGTCACCCACCGGCGGATGCCCGGCCGGCCCGGGCGGCGGCGAGGACGGCCTTGGCCCCGCCCCGCACCCAGGCCAGCGTGAGGTCGACCCAGTCGAAGCGGTCGCGCCACAGCGTGATGCGCCCGTCGTGGACCTCGAAGGTGCCGCACACCCAGAAGGCGGCGTCGACCGGGCCGACGGACAGGACGTCGGTGCGCTCGGTCAGCACCACCGGGCCGTTGGCCGCGATGTTGTGGTGCACGACGCGGAACCCGCTGCCGGCGCTCATCATCCGGCCCAGGGTGCGGGCGACGGCGGCCCTCCCGCGGTCGGGGGGCAGCGGGACGTTCTGGTAGACGGCGTCGTCGCTCATCAGCGCCAGGGCGGCGTCGACGTCCATGCGCTCGAGGTGGCCGAGGAAGGCCTGCACCACCTCGATCTCGGTGGTCGTCCCGGCGGGGGTCTCGATGGTGCTCACGACCCCATGTTGCCCGAGCGATGAGCTGGGGAGCGGACGATCGTCGGTCCTCCCATGGAGACCAAGAACCTGGCCGATCTCTACGACCTCCCCACCCTCGAGTGGGATCAGGTCGTGGCGCACCTCGACACCGACGGCGTCAAGGCGTCCGAGGAGGAGCCGACCGGGGAGGACTGGTGGCTGGCGACCATCGACGCCGACGGCAAGCCCCACGTCGCCGGCATCGGGGCCCTGTGGCACGACGGCGCGCTGTGGTTCAAGACGGGACCGAAGGCGCGGAAGGGCCGCAACGTCGAGCGCGACCCCCGCTGCACGATCAGCGTCGCCACCGACCGCTACCACCTGGTCTTCGAGGGCGAGGCCATTCGGGTCGACGATCCCGCCACCGTCGCCGCCATCGTGGCCCTCTGGGTCGAGGGCGGATGGCCGGCCGAGGTCGACGAGACGGGTCGGGCCATCACCGCCCCCTACAGCGCCCCGTCGGCCGGTCCGCCGCCCTGGCACCTGTACCGGGTCGACGTCCAGACGGTCACCGCCCTGCTGATCGCCGACCCCGGCGGCGCCACCCGCTGGAGCTTCTGAGGGCGCCAGACCCGGCGCCAGAGCCACGATCTGCTCTCCCGACGTCCGCAAGGACGGCGAGGTGGCCCGGCCCACCGTCGGTGAGGGTGACCGGCCGGCGGTCGATGCCACGGTGACCGGCGAGGTCGACCACGACCGGCGCGGGGCCCTGATGCGCACCCACACCGCCCTCCACGGGCTGGGCGGGGCGATCTGGAACGAGTGGCGGGTGCCGGGGGACGGACGGGGACATGGAGCCGCTGGCGGTCCCTGGCAACCAGCGCCTCCGCATCCAGCTCGCCGATCGCTGACCTGGTCCTAGAGGGCGAGGCGGAGGACGGGCCGCGTCGGGCTGGTGCGGCCCACCTCGCGGAAGCCGGCGCGGCGGTAGACCGACGCGGCGCCGTGGTAGAGGGTGGCGCTGCCGGGCGGGCGGTCGTGGGCGTCGAGGTCGACGGGGTGGCCCTCGAGCACGCTCGCTCCCTGGTCGCGGGCCAGGTCGATGCCGGCGGCGAGGAGCGCACCGGAGACGCCCCGCCGGCGCATCCCGACCCGGACCACGAAGCAGGTGGTCGCCCAGACGGTCTCGTCCCGGGCGTCGTCGCCGGTCACCGCGAGCAGGGCGCGGCTCCCGGTCAGGCGGGGATACGACGGGCGCGGGCCGAGGGCCAGCCAGCCCACCGGCTCGCCGTCGGCCCGGGCCAGGACACCGAGGGGTCGGTCGGTGCTGCGGACCTGGCGCAGGAGGGCCGGCTGGTTCCGGCGGACCCGCTCCGCGCGGGAGCCAGCGCTGTAGCCCCCACCGGTGGTGACGAAGAACTGGCACCAGCACCACGCTGGGTCACCCCGGGTGCCGAAGAGGGCCACCAGGTCGTCCCAGTCGTCCTCCTCCAGCGGGCGCACGTCCAGGCCGGCCACGCCGGGAGGCTACGCCTGCTGCCCGGGGAAGCCGGAGAGGACGGCGACGACCTGGGCGCGGGCGGTCTCGGCGTCGAGGCCGGCGGCGACGAGGATCTGGGCGCCGACGCCCTCGGGCTCGCGGTGCAGGCCGAGCAGCAGGTGCTCGGTCCCGATGTAGTCGTGGCCCAGGCTCAGCGCCGACGACAACACGGCGCCCAGGACCGACAGGGCCCGCGGCGTGTACGGCGGGGCGGTGTCGACGGCTGCGGTGCCCCGCGGGGCCTGGGCCACGACGTGGTCGACCACGGCGTCGTGGGTCAGGCCGGCACCCTCCAGCAGGTGGGCGGCGATGCTGGTGGAGGGGGTGAAGAGCCCGAGGAGGATGTGCTCGGTGCCGACGAAGGGGTGGCCCAGGGCCTGGGCCTCGGTCGTGGCCGCCCGGTACGCCTCCTTGGCCCGCAGGGTGAAGCGCTCCATGGGCGGCTCGCCGCGGGAGAACCGCTTGTGGGCGGCCTGGCGGCTCACACCCAGGGCGTCGCTGATCTCGGCCCAGGAGTGACCGGCCTGACGGCAGCGGTCGACGAAGTGGCCGATCAGGTCGTCGCCCGAGCGGGTCAGGTCGGCCGCCGTCGTGGTCGCCGTCATCAGCTGGGCGAGGGGCTCGGCCGTGGCCGCGTCGGCCTCGACGGTCGCCACCAGGTCGGGGAGGGCAGGCGCGGGCGTCATCCGTCAACCATGCGTTGACAGTGAGAGGAATGTCAACCCCACGTTGACGAGGATGGGCTCGGGCCGCGGGAGGCCTGGCTGCTAGGTTCGACACCTGACCGTGAAGCGGGTCCCGTGAGGCCCGCACGGCAGGAGAGCCCCAGAGTGAAGTCCGACGAAGCCGCCCTCTGCCGCCCGGCAGGGGGCTTTTTGCTGCCCACATGACCCGGCGCGACGTCCGCCCCGCCCTGCTGGTGCTGACCGATGGCGAGGTCTTCGAGGGAGAGGCCATCGGCGCCACCCCCCGGTCCGGCATCGCCACCGGCGAGGTGGTGTTCAACACCGTCCTCTCCGGCTACCAGGAGGTCCTGTCCGACCCCTCGTACGCCGGCCAGATCATCACCTTCACGTACCCCCACATCGGGAACTACGGCGTCACCCACCACGACGACGAGGCCCACCGGCCCTTCGCCCGGGGCGTGATCGTGCGCGAGCCGGCCCGCCGCCGGTCGAGCTGGCGCAGCGAGGGCGACCTCGACGCCTGGCTGGTCGACCACGACGTCCCCGGCATCGGTGGCATCGACACGCGCCGACTGACCCGCCACATCCGCGACCGTGGCGCCGCCCCGGGGGCCTTCGGGGCCCTGGGCGAGGCGCCCGACGGCACCGTGGTCTCCGAGTCCACCCTGCGGGCCGCGGCCACTGCCGAGACCGGCACCGACGGCGTCGACCTGGTCGCCCGGGTGAGCACGCCGGAGGCCTACACGGTGGGCGACGGCCCCCGCCGGGTGGTCGCCTACGACCTGGGCATCAAGACGACGATCCTGCGCCACCTCTCGACGCTCGCCACCGTCGAGGTCGTGCCGGCCGCCACCACGGCCGAGGAGGTCCTGGCCCGCCGGCCCGACGGGGTCTTCCTGTCCAACGGCCCCGGCGACCCCGAGATGGTCCCCTACGTCGCCGACGCGGTGCGGGGCCTGCTGGGCGAGGTGCCGCTGTTCGGCATCTGCCTGGGCAACCAGGTCCTGGGCCTGGCCGTCGGGGCCGACACGGTGAAGCTGCCGTTCGGCCACCACGGCGGCAACCACCCGGTCCGCGACGTCCGCACCGGGCGCATCGACATCACCAGCCAGAACCACAACTTCGCCGTCGCCGCCGACACCCTGCCGTCGAGCGCCGAGCTGACCCACGTCAACCTCAACGACGGCGTGTGCGAGGGCTTCGCCCTCCCCAAGGAGCGGGCCTTCGCCGTGCAGCACCACCCCGAGGCCGGACCCGGCCCCCACGACGCGTCCCACCTGTTCGCCGCCTTCGCCGTCCTGATGGACGACGGCCAGCCGCACGGGGATCGCTGATGCCCCGCCGCGACGACATCGAGTCGATCCTGCTCATCGGCTCCGGCCCCATCGTGATCGGCCAGGCCTGCGAGTTCGACTACAGCGGCACCCAGGCGTGCCGGGTCCTCCGCGAGGAGGGCTACCGGGTGATCCTGGCCAACTCGAACCCGGCCACGATCATGACCGACCCCGACTTCGCCGACGCCACCTACGTCGAGCCCCTCGACGCCGAGGTCCTGGCCAAGATCATCGAGCGGGAGAGGCCCGACGCCGTCCTGCCGACCCTCGGCGGCCAGACCGCCCTCAACCTGGCCATGGAGCTGTTCGAGGCCGGCCTGGTGGGCGTGCCCGGCACCCCCGAGCTGATCGGGGCCAACGCCGAGGCCATCGCCACGGCCGAGAACCGCCAGCAGTTCAAGGAGGCCATGACCGAGATCGGCCTGTCGGTGCCGAAGTCCGGGACGGCCCTTCCCACCGAGCGGCTGCGTGAGCTCCACCGGCTCCAGCGCGCGGAGCTCAAGGCATCCGGCGGGACGGGGATGCAGTCGCTGGTGGCCGCCCAGAAGTCCGAGGCGGTCGAGGACGCCCTGGCCGTGGCCCACGAGGTCGTCGCCGACATCGGCCTGCCCGTCGTCATCCGGCCCGCCTACATCCTCGGCGGCAAGGGCACGGGCATCGCCGCGACCGACGAGGAGTTCGAGCGACTGGCGGCCCTCGGCCTCGAGGCCAGCCCGATCACCGAGATCCTCATCGAGAGGTCGATCGCGGGGTGGAAGGAGTACGAGCTGGAGGTCATGCGGGACAACGCCGACAACTGCGTGATCATCTGCTCGATCGAGAACCTCGACCCCATGGGCGTGCACACCGGCGACTCGATCACCGTGGCGCCGGCCCAGACCCTCTCGGACGTCGAGTACCAGAAGATGCGCGACGCCGCCTTCGCCTGCCTGCGCCGGGTCGGCGTCGAGACCGGCGGCTCCAACGTCCAGTTCGCCCTCAACCCCGCCGATGGCGACATGGTCGTCATCGAGATGAACCCGCGGGTCAGCCGGAGCTCGGCCCTGGCGTCGAAGGCCACCGGCTTCCCGATCGCCAAGATCGCCGCCCGTCTCGCCGTCGGCTACACGCTCGACGAGATCCCCAACGACATCACCCGGGCCACCCCGGCCAGCTTCGAGCCGGTGATCGACTACGTCGTCACCAAGGTCCCCCGCTGGGCCTTCGAGAAGTTCCCCGGCCAGTCGCCGACGCTCGGCACCCAGATGCAGTCGGTGGGCGAGGCCATGGCCATCGGCCGGACCTTCCCCGAGTCGCTCCAGAAGGCCCTGCGCTCGCTGGAGCAGGGGCGCCTCGGTCTCAACTGCGATCCGGGCGAGGCCGGCTTCGTCGGCCTCTCCGACGACGACCTCCTGGCGGCGGCGGCGATCGGCACGCCCGACCGTCCGTTCCAGCTGGCGGAGGCCCTCTACCGGGGCATGACCGTCGACCAGGTCGCCGAGAAGACGAAGGTCGACCCCTGGTTCCTCGACCAGATGTCCCTCGTCGTCGAGGAGCGCGAGCACCTCGCCGAGGTCGGCGGGTCGGCGGCCATGGACCGGGCATCGTGGCGCCGGGCCAAGCGGCTCGGCTTCGGCGACGCCCAGCTGGCGTGGCTGTGGGGCGAGACCGAGGACGACGTGCGCGCCGCCCGCCAGGCCGCCGGCGTCCACCCGACGTACAAGACGGTCGACACCTGCGCCGCCGAGTTCGCGGCCGAGACGCCGTACCACTACTCGACCTGGGAGGACACCGACGAGGTCGGTCCCGGGAAGAAGCCCAAGGTGGTCATCCTCGGCTCGGGGCCGAACCGCATCGGCCAGGGCATCGAGTTCGACTACTGCTGCGTCCACGCCAGCTTCGCCCTGCGCGACGCCGGCTTCGAGACGGTGATGGTGAACTGCAACCCGGAGACGGTGTCGACCGACTACGACACCTCCGACCGTCTGTACTTCGAGCCCCTCACCACCGAGGACGTCCTGCACGTGCTCGACGCCGAGGCGGCCAACGGCGACCTCCGCGGCGTCATCGTCAGCCTCGGCGGGCAGACGCCGCTCAAGCTGGCCGGCCAGATCGACCCCGCGCTCGTGCTCGGCACCAGCCCGGCGTCGATCGACCTGGCCGAGGACCGCGACCGCTGGAACGCCCTGTGTGCCCAGCTCGGGATCCCCCAGCCCGACGGCGGCACGGCGGTGGCCATCGAGGAGGCCCTCGCCATCACGGCCGAGATCGGCTACCCGGCGCTGGTCCGTCCCAGCTACGTGCTGGGGGGGCGGGCCATGGAGATCGTCTACGACGACGAGCAGCTGGCCCGGGCCATGGCCGAGCTGTCCGGCTTCGGCACCCTCGGGCGCGAGGGCGGGCTGTCCGCCGAGCGGCCGGTGCTGGTCGACCGGTTCCTGGAGGACGCCACCGAGGTCGACGTCGACGCCCTGCGCGACGACACCGGCGAGATCGTCATCGGGGCGGTCATGGAGCACGTCGAGGAGGCGGGGGTGCACTCGGGCGACTCCGCCTGCGCCATCCCGCCGTACTCGCTCTCGGCCGAGACGGTGGGCGTGATCGAGGCCCACACCAAGCGGATCGCGTCGGCGCTGGAGGTGGTCGGACTGATCAACGTCCAGTTCGCCGTGCGCAAGGAGGCCGACTCCGACGGCGTCGAGGGCGACAGCGTCTACGTCATCGAGGCCAACCCCCGGGCCAGCCGCACCGTCCCGTTCGTGGCCAAGGCCACCGGCGTGCCGCTGGTGAAGGTGGCGGCCCGGCTCATGGTCGGCGCGTCGCTGGCGTCGCTCCGCGAGGAGGGACTGCTGCAGCCGCCGATCGGCGGGCACGTGGCCGTCAAGGAGGCGGTGCTGCCGTTCAACCGCTTCCCCGACGCCGATCGGGTCCTGGGGCCGGAGATGCGTTCGACCGGCGAGGTCATGGGCATCGACGAGACCTTCGGCCTGGCCTTCGCCAAGAGCCAGATCGCCGCCGGCGACCGCCTGCCCACCGACGGGTGCGTGTTCGTCTCGCTGGCCGACCGGGACAAGCCGGGCGGCATCATCGCCGCCGGCCGGCTGGTCGACCTGGGCTTCACCATCGCCGCCACCGCCGGCACCGCCGCCGCCCTGGTCGCCGGGGGCGTCGAGGTGGCCGAGGTGCTGGGCAAGCTGGGCGAGACCGACGGCCGCACCGCCGTCGACCTGATCCGCGAGGGCACCTGCACCCTGGTGGTCAACAGCCCCAAGGGCCGGGGCCCCCGCGCCGACGGCGCCTACATCCGCCGGGAGGCGGGGGTGGCCGGCATCCCGATCCTGACCACCGCGGCCGCCGCCCTGGCCGCCGCCGAGGGCATGGCCGACTGGCGCACCCACCCCCTCCAGGTCCGCCCCCTCCAGGAGCTTCACGCCCGAGGCCGGGCCCTCCAGTGACCCCCTCGACCTTTGGACCGAACCTGTCCGCTGCGGATGACTTCGGTCCAAAGTTCGTCGGCCCGTCCCCAACTTTGGACCGAACCTGTCCGCCGCGGATGACTTCGGTCCAAAGCTCGAGGGGGGCGTGGTGAGGCGGCGGCGGGATCTGGCCTCCTGCGACATGGGCACGACGGTCGGGTCGGTGGTGCTGCCGAACCCGGTGATGACGGCGTCGGGGACGGGCGGGCACGGGGCCGAGCTCGAGGCGTACTTCCCGCTGGCCGATCTCGGGGCGGTGGTGGTCAAGTCGCTGAGCGCGGACCCCTGGCCGGGCAACCCCGCCCCCCGGGTCCACGCGACGCCGGCGGGGATGC
>DASYLG010000217.1:0-1557 GCA_036009685.1 Iamia sp.
GCCGTCGGTGGTGTGCCACTCGCGGGGGAGGTCGGCGCCGAAGAGCCGGTGGGCGACCCGGTGCATCACGTAGCCCGCCCGCATGGCCACGAAGCGCTCGCCGCGCAGGTCGTCGGCGGTGACGGCCGCCGCCCGGGCGAGCGGGTGGGCGGCGAGGTGGTCGACGAGGTCGTGGGCGTCGTCCTCGGCCCCGTGGATGAAGCTGGACTTGCGGCGCCGGAGGTAGGTGAGACCCATCCGGTAGAGGCCAGGGGCGTCGATGACGACGCCCCCGTGGTGGCGGACCTCGCCCTTGCGGTCGAAGACGGGGACGTGGAGCCACGAGTGGTCGGGCCGGAACCCGGTGGCCCACACCACGGTGTCGTAGCCCTCCCCGACCAGGTCGATCGCCAGGCGGGGGTCGTCGTCGACGCGCGTGGGGTCCGGCCGGGGGCCGGGACCGTCGGCCGCCCAGTCGTCGACGGCGTCGAGGAGGCGGACGAGCTTGAGGTCGGCGAGGTTGCAGACGTTGCGCAGCGACCCGGAGAGCAGGGCGGTGCCGTCGCGGGCGGCGGAGAGGCGGCCGACGAGCTCGGCCCCCCGGGCGGTGAGGGCGTTGAGGTCGAGGTCGCGGCGTTCGGGCGTGCCGACCAGCTGTGGTGAAGGCACGCGGCGGGCGCGGACCAGGTCGTCGACCTCGTCCCAGCGCTCGTCGAGCCGGCCGGTCCGGTCGAGCCACCAGAAGATGTCGCGGCGCCGGTAGGTGCGGGGCATGCGGACGTGCTCGCCGACGGCGACGGTCACGTCCCGGCCCGACCGGAGGAGCTCGTCGGCGATCTGGACGCCGGTGGCGGAGGCCCCGACGACGAGGACCCGCCCGGGCCCGAGGCCGTCGGGGCGGCGGTAGTCGAGCGGGGTGACCTGGTGCACCGACGGAGGCAGGTCGGCGGCCACCACGGGCACGTGGGCGCGGTTGAACGCCCCGCTGGCCAGCACGACCGCGGGCGCTTCCCACGTCCCCGCCGTCGTCTCGACGCGGTAGCGGCCCCCGTCGCCCAGCGTCACCGACGTCACGGTGGTGCCGGTCCGCACCGGGGCGTCGATCACCCGGGCATAGCGGTCGATGAACCCGACCAGCTCGGTGACGGCCATGAACCCGTCGGGGTCGTCGCCGTCGTAGGCGAGGCCGGGCAGCCGGGTCTGCCAGTTGGGCGTGAGAAGGCGCAGCGAGTCCCAACGCTCGGTCCGCCACGTGTTGGCCACGTCGCCCCGCTCGAGGACGACGTGGTCGAGGCCGCGCTCGCTCAGGAGCCGGCTGACGGCGAGGCCGGCGTGTCCGGCCCCGACGACGACGACGGCGGTCCGCTCGGCGGCAGGCCCGCGGCTGCCGCTCAACTCGCGTTGACGGAGACGGCGACGTTCGTCGGGTTGGTGATGACGTCGAAGACGGCCGAGCGCTTCTGCGACTGGGCGACCAGGGCCTCGATGTCCTCGGGGCTGGCGTCGGCGTCGATGTCGTAGTTGACCCGGATGCCACTGAAGCCGTTGCGCACGTCGGGGTCGCCACCGAGGATGCCG
>DASYLG010000218.1:0-5927 GCA_036009685.1 Iamia sp.
GGCGATGGTGTCGAAGTGACGGGCCATCGCATGGTCGCCACCGGCGGTGTTCTCCAGCAGCACCTGGACGTCCGTCTCGAGCTGGTCCATGGCCTTCTTCCAGCGGAGGAAGCCCTCCTCGGCGTTGTCGTCGGCCGTGACGTGGCCGCCGTGGACGATCACCGCCTGCGCCCCGATCTCGGCCGCGGCCGCGCAGGTCTGCTGGAGGATCTTGCGGCTGGGGATGCGGATCTTGTTGTTGGCCGACGCCACGTTGATCGGGTACGGGGCGTGGACGTACACCGGGACCGGGGACGCCCGCAGGGCCGGAGCGTCCTCGCGGGGCGGCGGCTTCTTCCAGCTCTGGGGGTCGCCCAGGAACATCTGGAAGCAGTCCGCCCCCTCCGCCAGGGCGGCGGCGATGGGGTCGGAGTCCGAGCGGAGGTGCGAGCCGACGAGCATGGGCCCGACCGTAGCGAGGAACCGGCGATCAGCGGTCGGGCAGGCGCACCACGGTGAAGAAGAACTCGTCGATCTGCCGGACGACCTCGACGAAGCGGTCGAAGTCGACGGGCTTGGACACGAAGGCGTTGGCGTGGAGGTCGTAGCTGCGGAGGATGTCCTCCTCGGCCTGCGAGGTGGTCAGCACCACGATCGGGATGCGCCTCAGGTCCGGGTCGTTCTTCACCTCGGCCAGCACCTCTCGACCGTCGCAGCGGGGCAGGTTGAGGTCGAGGAGGATCAGGTCGGGCCGGGTGGCGTCGGCGTGTTCGCCCTGGTGGCGGAGGTAGGCCAGCGCCTGCTCGCCGTCGCCGACGGTGGAGAGCCGGTTGGTGACCTTGCTGTGCTCCAGCGCCTCCCTGGTGATCAGGACGTCCCCGGGATCGTCCTCGACCAGGAGGATGTCGATGGGCCGGGCGTCGGGGGTGAGGCTCACAGGGGGCTCCGTGTGATGGTGGGGAGGGTGATGCGGAAGCGGGCGCCAGCGGGTGGGGAGTCCGGCGCGTCGACCTGGATCGTGCCGCCGTGGTGCTCGACGATCTTGCGGGAGAGGGCCAGGCCGATGCCCGTGCCCTCGTAGCGGTCCTTGGCGTGGAGCCGCTGGAAGATGACGAAGATCCGCTCGGCGTGCTCCTGTCCGATGCCGATGCCGTTGTCCTCCACCACGATCTCGTGGGCGACGTCGGAGGACGTGCACGTGATGCGGACGTGGGGGGCGACGTCGGCGCGCCGGAACTTGACGGCGTTGCCCACCAGGTTCTGGAACAGGGCGACCAGGAGGGCGGGCTCGCCCCGCACGGTCGGCAGCGGGTCCGACTCGACGACCGCAGAGGCCTCCTCGATGGCGGTGGCCAGGTTGGACCGGGCCTGGTCGAGGGCCTCGTCGAGGGAGACCTCGACGGCCACGCCCACCAAGCGACCGACGCGGGAGAAGGCCAGCAGGTCGTTGATGAGGACCTGCATCCGCTTGGCCCCGTCGACCGCGAACTCGATGTACTGCTCGCCCCGTTCGTCGAGCTCGCCGCCGTAGCGCTTCTGGAGCAGCTGGCAGAACGACGCCACCTTGCGGAGCGGCTCCTGGAGGTCGTGCGAGGCCACGTAGGCGAACTGCTCCAGCTCGGTGTTCGACCGGCTGAGATCCGCGTTGGCCTGGTCGAGCTCCTCGGTCTGCTGCTGGAGGGCGGTGTGGGCCATCTCGGTCTGGGCCAGGTCCGACACGATGCGCTCGCGCATCATCTCCATGGCCTCGGCCAGCTCCCGCAGCTCGGCCGGGCCGACGGGCACGACGCGGTGCCCGAAGTCGCCGGCGGCGACGATGCCGGCGTCGGTCCGCAGCTCCGCCAGAGGCATCTCCACCGAACGTCGCACCATCCACCACAGGGCGGCGACGCAGGCGAGGAGGGCGCCGGCGGACCCGACGATGATGAGGACCAGCTGGGTGGTCGCCCGGTCGAGGTCCTCCTTGGCCGCCGTGCGACGGGTCTGGAGCGAGTCCTGGAAGTCGGTCATGGCGGTGCGGAAGTCGTCGAACAGCCGCTTGCCCCGATCGAGCGCTGCGGGCCGGCCCGGCTCCTCGCTGCCCTCGCGGACCAGGGCGATGGTCGGCTCGCCGTACTCCTCGCGCCAGGTGTCGGCCGTCGCGTCCAGACGCCCGAGCTCGTCGTCCAGCTCGGGGATGCCCCGGAGGATGTCCTCCAGCTCGGATTGGAGGGCCTGGCGGCGGGCGTGGCCGCGGACGTAGGGCTCGAGGAACACGTCCTGGCGCCCGATCACGAAGGCCCGCACGCCCGACTCCTTGTCGACCATGGCGGCCAGCAGCCGCTCCGAGCGGACGATGGCCGGATCGACCCGGTCGACCAGCTCCTCGCGCGCGTCGAGCAGGCCGGCGAACCCCACGGCTCCCAGGGCGACGGCGAGGACCGCCACCGCGATCGACACCGCGAACAGGGTGCGGACCCGATGCCGGAGGCGGCCGGACCTCATGACCGAGGGCCGCACCAGAGGGCGGCGGCGTCGTCGTCCAGGTGCCCACCGTTGGCCGCCACGACCTGTTGGAACAGCCGGTCGAGCAGCTCCTGCGGGGTGGCGCAGGTCGGGATGAGGCCGCTGACCATGCCGGCGAGGGCCTCCATCCCCAGACGCTCCTCGCCCTCGACGCGGGCCTCGTAGAGCCCGTCGGTCACCACCAGCAGCTGCCAGCCGGGGACCAGGGGGACGTCGTGAACCGGGGCGACCTGGTGATCGAGGGCGCCGAGGGGCATGGCTGGGCGGAGGGACTCCATCCACGTCGCCGTCCCGTGGGCGACGAGGAGAGGTGGCGGGTGGCCGTGCAGGCGGACGGCGACCTCGGCCATGGTCGGGGCGAAGGTGAGGTCGCAGACCGTGGCGAAGGTCCCGGTGTCACCCCGCTCCAGGCGGAGGATGTCGTCGACGCCGGCCAGTACGTCGTCGGGCGAGGCGCCGACCACGACCAGCGCCCGCCAGGCGATCCGGAGGGCCACACCGACGGCGGCCTCGTCGGGCCCGTGACCGCAGACGTCGCCGATCACGACCCGGACCGAGCCGTCGGGACGCTCGACGGCGTCGTAGAAGTCCCCGCCGACGACCGCGTCGCGGCCGCCGGGCACGTAGCGGGTGGCGACGGCGAGGGGGCTGCCATCGAGGAGCAGGGTCGGGAGCAGCCCCCGGGCCAGGCGCTCGTTCTCGGCCTGGCGCTGCTCGGCCAGGGCGAGGCGGCGGGCCCCGGCCTCGGTCTGACGCCGCTCGACGGCGTAACGGATGGCCCGGGCCAGCGCCGGCCCGTCGACCTCGCCCTTGACCAGGTAGTCCTGGGCACCGGCGGCCAGCGCCTCGGTGCCCTTCTGGCGGTCGCCCAGCCCGGTGAGCACCACCACGGCCAGCTCGGGCGCCGCCTCCCGCAGGGCGGCCACGGCTTCGAGCCCGCTGGCATCGGGCAGCCCCAGGTCGACGAGGGCGCACGCCGCCCCGCGGGCCGCCCCGACCGCCTCGGCCAGGGTCCGGGCCCGGCGCAGCGAGATGGCCTCGCCGCCGTCGAGCACCAGCTCCTCGACGAGCAGGGCGTCGCCGTCGTCGTCCTCGACGAGCAGCACGTCGGTGGCCGCCAGAGACGGGTAGGGCGCGGTCAGCCCGAACGATCCCCCGTCGGTCATCGGCGCATGATGGCACGGACGGCCGTGCGTCACCGCCGCCGTGCCCGCTCCTCACCCCTTCAGGCGACCGCGTCAGCCCTGGTCAGCGGGTAGGTCGGTGTTGAGGTTGCCCGATCGGAGCCCGTCGAGGTCGAGCGTGACCCGCTCGTAGCCGGCCCCCCGCACGGCGGCGACCACGGCCTCCCGCGCCGCCACGGCGTCGGCCAGCCGGGCGACCGGGACCTCCACCCGGGCGGTGCCCTCGTAGTGGCGGACCCGCACCTCGGCGAAGCCCAGGCGGTGGAGGGCAGCCTCGGCCCGGCCCACCCGGTCGAGGATCTGGAGCGTCACCGGCGTCCCGTACGGGACCCGGGAGGCCAGACAGGCGGCGGCCGGCTTGTCCCACGTGCGCAGGCCGAGGCGCCGCGACGCCTCTCGCACCATGGCCTTGCTGAAGCCGGCGGTGACGAGCGGGAGGGCGGCGCCGCGGGTCACGGCGGCCTCCTGTCCCGGTCGGTGGTCGCCCAGGTCGTCGGTGTTCACGCCCAGGACGACGGTGGCCCCCCCGGCGACCGCGGCGATGGGCTCGAGGACGTCCATCAGGGCCTCCTTGCACCAGCGGCAGCGGTCGCCGGCGTTGGCCTGGTAGCGGGGATCGTCGAGCTCGACCGTGGCCACGCCCTCCCAGGCCAGCCCCCACTCCCCCGCCAGGGCCCGGCAGTCGTCGAGCTCCTCGGGCGCCAGCGAGGGGGACACGGCGGTGACGGCCCGGGCCGCGGCGCCCAGCTCGTCGTGGGCCACCCGGGCCAGGAAGGCCGAGTCGGCCCCGCCGCTGAAGGCCACCACGACCGACCCCAGCCGGCGCAGCTCGCCCCGCAGGACGCCGAGCGCGACGTCCACCTCGTCCCCACCCCGCGAGCTTTGAGCGTTTTCCCACCCATGCGGTGGTAAATCGCTCAAACCTCGCGGGGTCGGGGTCGGGGTCACTGGCTGGCCCACCACGTCGCCTCGGCCCGGGCGGCGACGTCGGGGATCGAGCGACCGGTGGCGGCGGCCACGGCGGCGACGTCGTCGTGCTCGGCCTTGGCCCGCACGGGCGAGACCTTGATCCGGACCGTGTGCCCGTCGACATCGACCGAGGCGAAGGTGCGTGCCGCCGGCCAGCGGGTGTGGGTCGAGGCCCGGACCCCGAGGCTGCCGGTGGCCGTGCGCAGGGCCTCGGCCACGGCGGGGGCGGCGCCGACGTCGGCCAGGCCGGCCACCACGTGGGCGGGCCGGCCCTTCTTCCCCAGCACGGGCGTGATCCAGGCGTCGAGGGCCCCGGCAGCCAGCAGGGCGGGGACGGCGGCCCCGAGGACCTCGCCGGTGGCGTCGTCGACGGTGGTCTCGACCACGACGACCGGCTGGCCGCCGCCGTCGGCTCCCATCGGGTGGGCGGCCGCCACGCCCAGCACGACCTGGGTGGCGTTGACGACGCCGTCGGGATCGGCCGTGCCGGCGCCGTAGCCCGAGGCCGTGACCCGCACGTCGGGCAGGGGCCCGAAGCCGGTGGCCAGGGCGGCCATGAGGGCGGCCCCCGTGGGCGTGGTCAGCTCGACCGGCGTGTCGACGCCGTGCACGGCCGCCCCGACCTCACCCAGCACCCGGAGGACGGCGGGCGACGGGTTCGGGAGGTGGCCGTGGGCCGCCGCGACCCGGCCCCGCCCGACGGCGAGGGGCGAGCACGTCACCTCGTCGACGCCCAGCACCTCCAGGGCGGCGCAGGTGCCGACGACGTCGACGATGGCGTCGATGGCCCCGACCTCGTGGAAGTGGACGTCGTCGGGGTCGGACCGGTGCAGGGCGCCCTCGGCCCGCGCCAGGAGGGCGAACGTGGCCACGGCCCGCTGGTGGACCCGGTCGGGCAGGCCGGCGGCGTCGAGCAGGTCCCGGAGCGTCCGCCAGGTGCGGTGGTGGTGCTCGCCCTCCACGCCCCGGACGTGGACCTTGGTGGCGGCCACGCCGGAGCGGAGCACGGGCTCGGCCTCCAGCTCCCACCCGCCGACGTCGACCTTGCGGACGATGGCCTCGACCTCGTCGAGGTCGGCTCCGGCGTCGACCAACGCCCCCAGTGCCATGTCGCCGGCCACGCCCGAGAAGCAGTGGAACCAGGCGAGGCGGGGGTCAGGCACGGGCCGCGACCCTTGCCGGCGCCAGCAGGCGGCTGATGGCACAGGCGGCGCCGTAGCCGTTGTCGATGCCGACCACGGTGATGCCGGCGGCACAGGACGAGAGCATGGCCAGCAGGGCGGTGACGCC
>DASYLG010000219.1:0-4290 GCA_036009685.1 Iamia sp.
GATGGCGAGGTACTCGTTCAGCAGCTCGAGGTTCTGCTCCCAGCCGAACCCGGCGGCGGACGAGATCAGCCCGATGGCCGAGCCCCGACCCAGCGCCCCGTCGCCCACCAGCCGGTCGATCATGTGCCGGTGGCCGAGGAAGTTGATCTTCTCGATCCCGGGGGTGCCGTCGGCCACGCCGGCGCACGAGAACAGGGCGTGCACCGGCCCTCCGCACCCGTCCAGGGCGGCGTCGATCGATGCCTTGTCGGCCAGGTCGACACCGATGAAGGTGACCTCGTCACGGTCGACGGTGGCCCGGTCCATGACGACGACCTCGGCGCCGGCCGAGAGCAGGACGTCGACCACCGCCGCGCCCATGCCGGTGGCCCCTCCGACCACCAGGGCACGACGATCGTCGTAGCGGAACGCATCGAACAGGCTCACGGGTGCCTCCAGGGCGGGACGATCAGCAAGGGGTGCAGGAGTCTGTCCGTCAGGCGACGACGCCGCGGACCTTGAGGTCGAGGATGGTGGCGGGGTCGAGGCCGAGCTCGGCCAGGATCTCGTCGCCGTGCTCGTTGAAGGCGGGCGCCCGCCGGGCCTGGGGCGGGACGCCGTCGTACTGGACGGGGGCGCCGGCCAGCCGGAACGGCGTGCCGTCCGCCGTCTCGCAGTCGACCACCAGCCCGTTGGCCACGGTCTGCGGGTCGACCGCGGCCTGGAGCGTGTCCTGGACGACGGTCCACTGGCCGGTGAAGTCGGCCAGGCGGTCGCGCCACTCGTCGACGGTGCGCTCGGCGATGGCCTCCCGGACCACGGCGGCCCCGTCGGGGGCGTTGGCCATGATGGAGGCGGCGTCGGCGAAGCGCGGGTCCGTCGCCGCGTCGGGCCGGTCGAACAGTGTGCACAGCTCGGCCCAGTAGCGGGCGGCCTGGAGGCAGGAGAAGGCGACGAAGGAGCCGTCCTTCGTCGGGTAGGTCGCCACGAGGGGGTTGCGGGTGGGGGCGTCGAGCCTCGGCGGCGCCCACGGCCTGTCGAGCTGGAGCGAGAGCGCCAGCGCCGCGCCCATCGACCAGATCCCGACCCCCAGGAGCGACACGTCGACGGTGGGCGCCTCGCCGGTGCGCTCGCGGTGGAAGAGGGCGCCCATGATCCCGCCGGCGATGGTCATGGCGCCGATCGAGTCGCCGAAGGCCGGGGCCGGGGGCGGGGGCACGTGGTCGAACTCCTGCTGCTTCTCGCCCATGGCCATGCCGGAGCGGTGCCAGTAGGAGAGGACGTCGTAGGAGCCCTTGTCGGCGTCGGGCCCCCGCTCGCCCTGGCCCGTGCCGCGCACGTAGATGATCGACGGGTTGTGGGCCCGGATCTGCTCGACGTCGATGCCGAGCTTGGTCCGCACGCTCGGGAGCTTGTTGGTGAGGAAGACGTCGCTGGTGGCGGCCAGCCGATAGAGGACGTCGAGGCCGGCGTCCGAGGTGAGGTCGAGGCCCAGGCTCCTCTTGCCCCGGTTCGAGTGCTCGAGCAGGACGTGGACGTCGGTGCCCATGATGCCCACCCCGGTCGCCATCAGGCCCCGCATGGCGTCGCCCCGCTCGACGTGCTCGATCTTGATGACCTCGGCCCCCCAGTCGGCGAGCAGCGCCGAGGCGGCGGGCACGAAGGTGTGCTCGGCCACCTCGAGCACGCGGACACCTTGCATGACTGCGGTCATGGGACCTCGCGTTCCGGACGGGCTGGGAGGGCGGACACTACGGGTGAGGGCGGCGTCTGCCCGGCGGCGAAGGACTCCTCGGTGGGAAGGGTGTCGGGCACGACGAGGCGGGGGGCGACCATCACCGTCGGCATGCACACCGACGGGTCGCTGCGGAGGATCCGGTCGACGACGGCGACCAGCTGGGACACGTCCATCAGCGCGCCGGTCATGTAGCCCCGCTGGATCCAGGTGGTCACGAGCTCGCCGGCCAGCCGGTGGTCCCACCCGGAGGCGAAGCCGGACATCGAGTCGCCCGGCCCGCCGCCGCACTCGCCGACGGTGAGACGGGTGAAGCCCACCTCGGGGTGCTCGCCCCGCCAGGCCTCGACCAGCTTGTCGAGCGCCGCCTTGCTCACGGCGTAGGCGCCCAGCCCCGGCCACGGGGGCGTCTGCGACGCGCTCACCGACGACAGGTAGATCGCCGTGCCCGACGACGCCGTCAGGTGTGGCACGGCGGCGGCCGTCACCAGCGAGGCACCGGTGACGTTGGTGTCGAGGACGAGACGCCAGGCCTCGGCATCGGTGTCGACCAGGCGCGCCAGCGGTCCGACGCCGGCGGTGTAGACGAGGCCGTCGATGCCCCCGAGGGCGGCGGCGGCATCGGAGATCGCCGACCGGCACGACGCCGGATCGGTGACGTCGCACGGGACGACGACCGCCCCGTCGCCGGCCTCGGCGGCGGCGCCCTCGAGCCGGTCGCGCCGCCGTCCCATCAGGGCGACCCGTGCGCCCTGCTGGCCCAGCCCGGCGGCGATGCAGCGCCCCAACCCGCTCGATGCGCCGATGACGACGACCCTCATGCCTCGGCCGCTCACGCCGCGTAGTCCGTCGTCGCCGCCAGCTCGGCCGCGTCGGCCATCAGCTGGAGCACGACCGGCCCGTACGTCTGGAGGACCGGGTCGTCGGCGGCGCGCTGGAAGCCGGCCTCGAGGACCACGGCGAGCTTCCACTTGGCCAGGACGCAGTAGTAGTCGATGTCGTCGACCGGACGGCCCGAGACCTCGGCGTAGCGATCGAGCACGGCCGTGCGCGACGGCATGCCCGTCATGTCGACGTAGCCGCCGACGGTGCCGTCGCCGCCGCTGGTGTCCTCGGGCCACGAGCCCACGACCCAGGCCAGGTCCAGCTTCGGGTCGCCGACGGTGCCCATCTCCCAGTCGACGATGGCCGCCAGCGTCGCCGGGGCGCCGTGGCGGTACATCACGTTGGCGAACTGGTAGTCGCCGTGCATGAGCCCCGGGGTGAAGTCGAGGGGCCGGTGCGCTCGCAGCCAGGCGGCGGCCTCGTCGAAGCCGGGCAGCTCGCGGGTCCGGACGCGCTCCAGGAACGCCGACCACCGGTCGACCTGGCGGTCGTGGAAGCCGTCGGGACGGCCGAGGTCGTGGAGCCCCCTCGCCTTCCAGTCCACCTGCGAGAGCAGGGCGATCCCGTCGATGAGCTCGTAGGCCAGACCCTGCCGGGCGTCCATGTCGGTGTCGAACGGGGCGGGCCAGTCGTCGACGCCCATCGGCGACCAGCCCTCCACGAAGCCCATCAGGTAGAAGGTGCGGCCGAGGACCGACGGGTCGTCGCAGGCGGCGATGGCCGGGGTGTGGGGCACGTCGGTCCCGTCGAGCGCCTCGATGATCCGCCACTCGCGGAGGATGCCGGCGTCGCGCGACTCGGGGGCGGTCGTCGGCGGGATGCGCAGGGCGGCGTGCAGATCGCCCCGCCGGATCTCGTAGATCTCGTTCTGGGTGCCCCCCGAGACGAAGCCGATCTCGAGCGGGGCGCCGGCCCCGGGCAGCTCCCTCGCGTCGAGCCAGGCGGCCAGGCGGTCGGTGTCGATCACAGGTTCCCCACCTCGTGCTCGAGGTGCTCGGCGTACTTGGCCCGGGCCGCGGCCAGGCGCTTGGGCAGGTGCTGGGTCGGCCAGAGGTCGTCGCTGGGGGAGTGGTCGTGCAGCACCTGGCGGGCCACGGTGACCTTGTGGACCTCGGTGGGCCCGTCGGCCAGGCCGAGGACGCTGGCGGCCAGCACCATCTTCATGAAGGGCATCTCGTTGCTCACCCCGAGCGCGCCGTGCACCTGGAGCGCCCGCTGGGCGATGTCGTGCAGCACGTCCGGCATCACGATCTTCACGGCGGCGATGTCCTTGCGGACCCTTCGGTAGTCGTCGTACCGGTCGATCGACCAGGCGGTGTGGAGGACGAGCAGCCGGAACTGGGCGAGCTGGGCGTAGGAGTCGGCGATGTAGCCTTGCACGAACTGCTTGTCGGCCAGGAGGCTGCCCTTCGTCGTCCGGCTGAGGGCCCGCTCGCACATCATGTCGATGGCCTGGCCCGCCATGCCGATGGTGCGCATGGCGTGGTGGATGCGGCCCCCGCCCAGCCGGGTCTGGGCGATGGCGAAGGCCTGGCCCTCGCCGCCCAGCAGCGCCTCGGCGGGGACCCGGACGCCGTCGTAGTGGATCAGGGCGTGCGAGCCCTCGCCCAGCGGCTCGCCGGCCAGGCCGATGTTCCGCTCGATCTCGATGCCCGGGGTGTCGGTCGGGACCAGGAACATCGACATCCCCT
>DASYLG010000220.1:0-3789 GCA_036009685.1 Iamia sp.
AGGTGGCGGGCCTGGGCGCCGGCCTCGACCGGTGCGACCGTGCCGTCCAGCACGACGCCACCGTCCTCGGCGTCGGTGGCCGCGACCGTGGCGGTGCCGCACCACGCGGCCACGGCGGCGCCGGCCAGCAGGCCCGGCAGCACCTCGGCCCGCTGCTCGGCCGAGCCCGATCGGGCCAGTGCCGCGGCCACGACGTTGACCGGGACCAGGGGACCGGGAGCCACCACCCGACCCATCTCCTCGGCCACGAGCACCAGGTCGAGGAGGCCGTGCTCGGAGAGGCTGCCCCCGCCGTCGGCCTCGGGCACCAGCAGCGACGTCCACCCCAGCGCGGCGCCCTGCGCCCAGATCCCCGGGTCGAAGCCGGCGGGGTCGTGCTCCAGGGCGCGGGTGGCGCTGATCGGGCACTCGGCGGCCAGGAACCGACGGGTGGTGGCGACGAAGACGGCCTGGTCCTCGGTCAGCTCCAGCTCCACGGAGGGGCATGGTAATCTAACAGCGACGTCACTTCTGCCTGGAGGTGCTCCCATGCCGTCACGTGACCTCCCGTTCACGGTGTTCGACGCCGACAACCACATGTACGAGACGAAGGAGGCGCTCACCCGCCACCTTCCCGCGGAGTACGCCGGCCTCATCCGCTACGTCGAGGTCGACGGCCGCACCAAGATCGCCGTGCGGGGTCGCATCAGCGACTACATCCCCAATCCCACCTTCGACCGCGTCGCCCAGCCCGGTGCCCAGGAGGAGTACTTCAGGGCCGGCAACCCCGACGGGAAGAGCCGCCGGGAGATCATGGGGCGGGGCATGGACTGCCTGCCCGCCTACCGCGAGCCCGGTGCCCGGTTGGAGCTGATGGACGAGCTGGGCATCGACCGGGCCCTCATGTGGCCCACGCTCGCCAGCCTCGTCGAGGAGCGGCTGCGCGACGACCCCGACGCCATCCACGCCGTCGTCCACGCCCTCAACCAGTGGATGCACGAGCAGTGGACGTTCAACGTCGACGACCGCATCTTCGCCACCCCCGTCATCACCCTGCCGATCGTCGACCGGGCCATCGAGGAGCTGGAGTGGGTGCTCGAGCGGGGGGCGCGCATCATCCTCGTGCGGCCGGCACCCGTGCCCGGGTTCCGGGGCCCACGGTCGTTCGCCCTGCCCGAGTTCGACCCCTTCTGGCAGAGGGTCGTCGAGGCCGACGTCGTGGTCGGGATGCACGCCTCCGACAGCGGCTACCAGCGCCACATCAACGAGTGGGAGGGCGTGCCCGGCGACGAGTTCACCCCGTTCAAGGGCGGGGGCGCCTTCGCCGCCATCGTCGGCGCCCAGCACCGGGAGATCACCGACACCATCGCCTCGGCGATCGGCCACGGCCTCTGCACCCGCTTCCCCACCCTCAAGATCGCCCCGGTCGAGAACGGCAGCGGCTGGGTCCGCCCGCTGATCCACGACATGGAGCAGGCCTACGCCTTCAACCCCCACCTGTTCGACGAGCACCCGGTCGAGGTCCTCAAGCGCAACATCTTCGTCCACCCCTTCCACGAGGAGGACCCGAAGGGCCTGATCGAGCTGCTCGGTGCCGACAACGTCCTGTTCGGCTCCGACTACCCGCACCCGGAGGGCATGGCCGACCCGATCAGCTTCGTCGACGACCTCGCCGGCCTGCCCGAGGACGCCGTGGCCAAGGTGATGGGCGGCAACATGTCGCGTCTCATGAACGTGGCCTAGACCACGTCCATGAGCGAGGCGCCCCGCTTCCCACCGTTCACGCCCACGAGCGGCACCCTCATCCGCACCTGCGCCGAGCGGTGGGGGGACAAGCCCTTCGTGATCCTGGGCGACGAGCGGGTGACCTACGCCGAGGCCGAGGCGCGATCGGCCCAGCTGGCGAAGGGCCTGCTGGCGTCGGGCGCCGGCAAGGGCACCCGCATCGGCCTGCTGGCGCCCAACAGCCCGGCCTGGGTCCTGGGCTGGCTGGCCGGCACCCGCATGGGCGCCGTCGTGACCCTCCTGAACACCTACGGCAAGGCCCGCGAGCTGGGCTGGGCCCTCCGCCACGCCGACGTGCAGGTGCTGCTCACCGTCGACTTCCACCTGGGCCATGACTACCTAGCCCGTCTGGAGCAGGCCGCACCGGCCCTGCCCGACCAGACGCACGAGCGGATCCTGGTGGAGTCGCACCCGTACCTCCGGTCCGTGTGGACCTGGGGGTCGGGCACGCGATCATGGGCGGGCCCCGTCGACGCGCTGGCGGCCCGGGGCGACGCCGTCGGCGACGGCCTGCTCGGGGCGGTCGAGGCCGAGGTGACGCCGGCCGACCCCATGGTGGTCGTGTACTCCTCGGGCAGCACGGCCGATCCGAAGGGGGCGGTGCACACCCACGGGGCCACGGTGCGCCATGCCCACAACCTGGGCGCCCGGCGCGACCTGGCCCCCGACGACGTGCTCTACACCCCGATGCCGCTGTTCTGGGTGGGCGGCTTCAGCTTCAGCCTCGTGGCCGCCATGCACGTCGGGGCGACGCTCGTGTTCGAGGAGCAGTTCGAGCCCGGCGCGACCCTCGAGCTGATCGAGCGCGAGCGGGTCACCCAGGTGCTGGGCTGGCCCCACATGGCCAAGGCCCTCGTCGACCACCCCAGCTTCGCCGAGCGCGACCTCTCGGCGGTCCGGGGCGGCACGCTGTCCGCCCTGCTCCCGCAGGCCCAGCAGGTGGCCGGCGACGTCCCCCCCGCCAACGCCCTGGGCATGACCGAGACGCTCGGCCCCCACACCTACGGCTCCCGGGATCCGCTGACGCCGGACAAGGCCGGGAGCTTCGGCCGGTCGGTGCCGGGGATCGAGCACAAGGTCGTCGACCCGGTGACGCAGGAGGAGGTGCCGGCGGGGGAGACGGGCGAGCTGTGGATGCGGGGCTACTCGCTGATGGTCGGGCTCCACAAGCGGGAGCGGGCCGACACCTTCACCGCCGATGGGTGGTACCGCACCGGCGACGCCGGCTCCTTCGACGCCGACGGGCACCTGTTCTTCACCGGCCGGATGGGCGACCTGATCAAGTCGGCGGGCGTGAACATCACCCCCCGGGACGTCGAGCTCGGGCTGGAGGCCCTGCCCGAGGTGGTGATGGCGTTCGTGACCGGCGTCGACCACCCGGACCGCGGCCAGGACGTCGTCGCCGCCATCGCCCTGCGACCCGGCGCCGGCCTCACCGAGGACGAGGCCCGCGCCCGGGTGAAGGAGGAGATCGCCTCCTACAAGGTGCCCCGGCACATCGCCGTGTTCGCCGACCAGGCCGACCTGCCGTGGCTGGACTCGGGGAAGGTCGACCGCCGGCGTCTCACCGCGCTGCTCGTCGACCGCTTCGGAGGGTCGTGATGACGTCGTGATGGAGTTCGAGATGGAGTTCGACCCGTACAGCGAGGCCTTCTTCGAGGACCCGTGGGACGTCTACCGCTGGCTGCGGGACGAGGCCCCGGTGTACCACCACGAGGGCCTGGGCTTCTGGGCGGTGTCGCGCTACGCCGACTGCGTCGAGGTGCACCGGGACACGGCCACCTTCACCTCGACCCGCGGTGTCACGCTCGACCAGATGCGCAGCGCCGCCTTCGGCGAGGTGGTCGACCAGGTGGCCTCGATCATCATGATGGACCCGCCCGTGCACGAGCGGATGCGCAGGCTGGTCAGCCGGGCCTTCACGCCCCGACGGATCGCCGAGTGGGAGCCCGTGGTCCGCACCGTGATCGGCCGCCACCTCGACGCCCTGGCGGGGTCCGGGGGCTTCGACGTGGTGACCGACCT
>DASYLG010000221.1:0-10802 GCA_036009685.1 Iamia sp.
GGCCGAGGACTAGCCCTTCACCCGGGACCAGCTCAACGAGATGTTGGACCTGGCCTCGGCCGGGATCACCGACATCATCGGCGCCCAGCGCGAGATGGTCTCGGTGGCGCCGCCGACCAGAGCGGCCGCTCGCTGATGGCACGGCTGGTGGTCGTAGCGGCGACGGCCAACCCGGCCAAGCTTCCCGAGATCGCCGCCATCCTGGGCGAGGCGATCGAGTTGCGGCCCCGGCCGACCGACGTCCCCGATGTCGAGGAGGACGCCCCCGATCTGGTGGGCAACGCCCGGCTCAAGGCCGTGGCCCTGGCCGAAGCCACCGGGCTCCCGGCGCTGTCGGACGACACCGGCCTGGAGGTCGATGCCCTCGACGGCCGGCCCGGCGTGCGCTCGGCCCGCTACGCCGGCGAGGACGGGGACGCCGTGGCCAACGTGGCCAAGCTGCTGGGCGAGCTGGCCGCCGTGCCCGAGGAGGCGCGGACGGCCCGCTTCCGGACGGTGGTGATGGTCCGCTGGCCCGACGGGCGCGAGGTGGCGGCCGAGGGCGTCGTCGAGGGCGTGATCGCGCCGGCGCCGCGGGGTGGCGGCGGCTTTGGCTACGACCCCGTCTTCCTGGCCGACGAGGGCGGCGGCCTGTCCTTCGCCGAGATGGACGCCGACGTCAAGGACGCCATCAGCCACCGCGGCCGCGCCCTGCGCGCCGTGGCGACCCTGCTGGCGTCCATCTGACGTACGCTGCCGCCGCATGGGTGGAGGCTCGTGTGGGGGTGACGGAGTCGTCGGGCAGATCCTGGCGTTCGAGGTCGATCCCGACCCGGGCGTCCCGCTCGGCTTCCGCGACCGGCTGGCCGGCGAGAACGGGTGGTCGCGGGGCTTCGCCGCCCGGGTCTACGCCGAGTACCGGCGCTTCCTCGTGCTCGCCGCCACCACCGGCCAGGCGACGCCGTCGGACGCCGTCGACCAGGTCTGGCACCTGCACCTCGCCTACACCCGCTCGTACTGGGACCACCTGTGCGGCGAGGTGCTGGGGTTCCCGCTGCACCACGGGCCGACGACCGGCACGCAGGCCGACGGCGCCCATCACCGTGCCCAGTACGCCGACACCTTGGCGCGCTACCGCGAGGTCTTCGGCGAGGAGCCGCCGGCCGACATCTGGCCGGGCGTCGGCGAGCAGTTCCGGGATCCGGCCCGTTGGCGACGGGTCGACACCCGGTCCTACCTGACCGTCCGCCGGGCGCCCCTCGTGGCGGGGGGCGCGGCGGCGCTGCTCGTGGCCGGGTCGACGGCGGCGGCCGCCCGCACGGACTCCGACCGACACGGACTCGTCCTCCTCGGCGTGGCGGTGGCGGTGGTCTCCGTCATCGTCGTGGCCGTCATCGTCGCCACCCGGAGCGCCAGCGGGGCCAGCCCGCGACGCCGCGGGTGGGGTGACGGCGGCTTCTTCATCTGGGGCGGCGACGGCGGCGACTCGGGCGGTTCCGACCACGACTCCAGCGGCGGGGGCGACTCCGGTGGCGGTGGCTGCGGGAGCAGCGGCGGCGACGGTGGTGGCTGCGGCAGCGGCTGATCAGATCCGGCGGACGTCCCAGCCGCGGAGGTCGACGTCCCAGGTGTCGACCACCTCGTCGCCCTGGGTGACGTGGAGACGCTCGTGGAGGGCGACGGTCGGGTCGACGTGGCCCGGGCGCAGGGCGACGCGGTCGCCGACGGCGGGGAGCTCGTCGCCGTCGGCCGGGGCGAAGGTGGTGTGCTCGTCGGAGCAGAACCACACCGTCGCCCCGTCGATCGCCGGCGGCCCGTGGTCGGTGGCGATGGCCTTGAGCCCGGCGTCGGCCACGGCCCAGCCCTTGGCCCGGTTGACGGCCACGACCGTGGCCAGCACCTGCAGGGCGGGTCGGAACGGGCTCTCGAGGCGGGCGTAGTCGCCGTCCATCAGCGTGTACGAGCCGGCCTGGAGCTCGGTGACCCACGTGTTGGTGTCCCACGTCCCGGTGCCGCCACCCGACACCACGTCACCGCCGACGGCCTCGTGGGCGGCCAGCAGGTCGGCCATGGCCGCCTCGACCTTCGCCGCCTTGTCGTCGGTCTCCATCATCAGATGGCCCTCGTAGCCCATCACCCCTCGGACCTCGAGACCGACGGCGCGGGCCTCGTCGGCCAGGCGGCCGGCGTCGCCCACGGCGCAACCGCAGCGCGGGAGGCCGACCTCGACGTCGATCAGCACCTCCTGGACACCGGCCGCGCCGGCGGCCGCGATCGTCTCGACCGAGTCGACGGCGACGGTGATCCGCGACCCGAGGGTCGAGGCCACCATCGAGTGGAGCCGGCGGACGTCGACCACCTCGTTGGCCAGGAGGATGTCGGCACCCAGACCGACGGCGGCCAGGCCCACGGCCTCGCCCGGGGTGGCGCAGCAGAAGGCGTCGTGGCCGGCGGCGTCGAGCCGCTTGGCCAGGCCGGTGGACTTGAACGCCTTCACGTGGGGCCGCAGGGCCCGGCCCGGGCGGTGGGCGGCCATGGTGGCCACGTTGGCCTCGAACGCCGGGCCGTCGACCACGAGGCACGGCGTGGGCAGGTCGTGGATCCGCACACCTCGATCATGCCTCTCCAGCCGAGGTCGAGTGCCTCCCGGCGGGCGATCCCGGACGGCCATGGCCTCAGCCCGTGGGCACCATCGTGACGGGTCGGACCTGAGCGCCAGCCCTTCAGGCTTTGCCGGACACGCCCTGACCGGGCGGTGGGGCGACGGGCGCCTCGTGGGCTCGGCGCGGGCGGCGGGGCTGGCAGTGCGGACACCAGTCGATCCGGCGGGCGGCGAGCTCGGTGGTGCGGATGGCCGTGCCGCAGACTCGGCAGGTCTCCTGGTGGTACACGTACACGCCGTCGTCCCGGGGGACC
Organism: Iamia sp.; assembly: GCA_036009685.1. GTDB lineage: Bacteria > Actinomycetota > Acidimicrobiia > Acidimicrobiales > Iamiaceae > Iamia. Next base: position 2,896 of record DASYLG010000221.1, read on the forward strand.
TCGGCCCGGGGCCGGTCGAGCTCGTCGTCGCGGACGGTGACGATGTGGCCGACGTCGAGGCCGAGCCGGAGCTGGTGGGCGATCTCGGCCCACAGCCGGTCGCGCTCGTGGGGCCGCAGCTCCTTCGCCGGTCGGCGCGGATCGATCCCGCCGGTGAACAGCACCTCGGCCCGGTAGACGTTGCCGATGCCGGCCACCGCGGCCTGGTCGAGCAGCAGCGCCCCGATCGGCAGGGCGCTGCGGGTCACCTTGGCCAGGAAGGGGGCGGGATCGGCATCGGGGCGCAACGGATCGGGGCCGAGTCGGTCGACGATCCGCTCCTGCTCGTCCGGGGTGACCAGGGCACAGACGGTGGCGCCGGCCAGGTCCCAGGCGTGGTGGGGCCCGACCAGCCGGAGACGGACGGCGCCGAGCATCGCCTCGGGCGGCACCGGCTGGCGTCGCCACTTGCCGTAGAGCCCCAGGTGGACGTGGACGACCGAGCCGTCCGCCCACGTCTGGAACAGGTGCTTGCCGTAGGCGTCGACGTCGGTGAGCACCTGGCCGTCGAGCCGGGCGGCGGCGCCGGCGAAGCGGTCCTGGACCGCACCGGTGCGCAGGGCGTGCCCGACGAGGTCGGCGCGCTGCTCCCGCGCCTGGCGGTGGATCGTGTGTCCCTCCGGCATGGGAGGAGCATCGCTGGTGCCGGCGGAGGGAGTCGAACCCTCACTGTCCAGGGCCTAGACCTGGTCCCTCTGCCAATTGGGGTACGCCGGCGGGGAGCGCCAGCGTAGGCGTGGAGGGGAGGGGGTGGCCGCTAGCCTCCGAGGCCTATGGCTCAGCCTCCGATCGCTCCCATCACCGCCGCCGGCCCCGGGTTCGACCCGCAGGGCGAGGTGTACAACCGCCTGCTCCAGAACCGCATCGTCTTCCTCGGCTCCGAGGTCAACGACACCATCGCCAACCTGATCACCGCCCAGCTCCTCTACCTCGAGGGCGAGGACGCGGACAAGGAGATCTGGCTGTACATCAACAGCCCGGGCGGCTCGGTCACCGCCGGCATGGCCATCTACGACACCATGCAGCTGATCACCCCCGAGGTCGGCACCATCTGCATGGGTCTGGCCGCGTCCATGGGCCAGTTCCTGCTCTGCGCCGGGTCGCCGGGCAAGCGCTTCGCCCTCCCGCACGCCCGGGTGATGATGCACCAGCCCTCGGGTGGCTTCCAGGGCCAGGCCAGCGACATCCAGATCCAAGCCGAGCAGATCCTCTACGTGAAGAAGATCATGGCCCAGCGCATCGCCGAGCACACCGGCCAGACCGTCGAGCAGATCGAGGCCGACTCCGAGCGGGACCGCTGGTTCACCGCCGCCGAGGCCAAGGACTACGGGATCATCGACCAGGTCACCAGCCGCCGCACCGAGATGCTCGAGGGCAGCTAGCTCGCCCCCGGCCGGCGGCGTCGGCCCGTCAGCGGAGCTCCTCGGCGAGCGCAACGATGATGCCGCCGGGCCCACGGAGGTAGCAGAGGCGGTAGACGTCCTCGTAGCGCGCCACCTCACCGACGAGCTCGGCGCCGTGCGCCTGCAGGCGGGTGACGACGTCGTCGATGTCGTCGACCGCGAACATGAGGCGACGGAGGCCGAGCGTGTTCGCCGGTGCGTCCGGCTCGGCGGTCGTCGCCGTCGGGCTGTGGAACTTCGTCAGCTCGAGGCGACCGTGCCCGTCGGGCGTCCGCACGAACGCGATGTCGACGCGCACATCGTCGAGCCCGACGACGCGATCCACCCAGTCGCCTTCGACGGTGGACACGCCACCGTCGCGCTCCATGCCGAGCTCGACGAAGAACGAGATGGCGGCGTCGAGATCGTCCACGACGACACCGATGTGGTCCAGCCGCTGGAGCGTCACGGCGCGGGCACCGCGGGCAGCGCATCGCCCGGGAAGCCGTGGCAGCCGTGGACCTCGCACTGCATCATCCCCGCTCGGACACAGGGATCGTCGTCCATGATGGCGCGGGCCTCCTCCGGCGGAACGGTCATGATGGCGACGCCGGCGAGGGTGTCGGAGCCGACGGGGCAGAGGATGGCGATCACCCCATCGGCGCGCAGCGCCACCATGCGTCGCTGGTGCTCCCGCTCCGTCGCGTCGGCTCCGTCCTGGTGCCGCTCCGGGCCCCACTGCAGGAGAGCCACGCTGTAGGGCCGCGCCGTGGCGGCCAGCTGCTGGACCTGCTCGTCGGTGACGGTGGTGTTCATGATGTGCTCCTCGAGGTTCTGGTCGTGGGGGTCGGGGTCGTGCTCGTGTCCATGGTCGTCCGCCCCGCTCACACGCCGCCGAGCGGGCTGGGGAGCCGCTCGGTGAAGTCGAGCAGGCCGACCCATGTGGGCCGCACGGCGATCCGGGCCTGCACCGTCCCGGGCTGGTCCATGCCGGCGACCATCATGTCGGCGCCCGTCTCGCCGAGGTACCGGCGGGCCGATGCGACGTACTCCGGCGCCAGGCCGTCGACCTCGTCGATCTCGGCGCGCCCTCGGATCGTCAGGCTCTGCGACGGGAAGGTCTCGGTGTCGATCGTCAGCGCGACCGCCGGATTCGCCCGGAGGGCCGCGACGCGGGCGGCGGGATGCCGGATGCCGGCGTCGGGGCCGGCGAGGTAGGTGGCCATGACGACCTCGACGCCGTTCCACTCGAACCAGGTGGGGACCACCCGCGGCGTGCCGTCGATGGCGATGAAGCCCAGTCGGGCGGGGATCGACGAGCGGAGCAGCTGCTGGGCGAGGTCGGTCCCGAGGAGCCGGAGGTCGCCCTGGGGGAGGCGGACTGCGGGTCCGGCGGTCGGCGTGCTGGTGGGGCTCATGGTGCTCCGTTCGGTGAGTGCGTTCCCTGAGGGAACCTGATACGGTGACCGTAGCACAGTCGGTTCCCTGAGGGAACCCCCAAGGTCGGAGACACGATGCAGCGCACCAAGTTCGGGGCCATGACCTGTTCGATCGCCCGCACCCTCGACGTCATCGGCGAGCCGTGGTCACCCCTGATCCTGCGCGACGTGTGGGTGGGCATCGCCCGGTTCGACCAGATCCAGGCCGACCTGGGGATCTCCCGCAAGGTGCTGACCGAGCGCCTGAAGTGGCTCGTCGAGTCCGGGGTGCTGGAGCGGCGGCAGTACGAGGCCCACCCCCCGCGCCACGAGTACGTGCTCACCGCCAAGGGGACCGAGCTCGTCGACCTCCTGATGGTCATGGTCGGCTGGGGTGACCGCTGGGCCGACGACGGAGCCGGGCCTCCCGTCCTGTACCGGCACCGGGCCTGCGGCCGGATCAGCCACGTCGAGCTGCGCTGCGCCCACTGCGAGGCGCCCATGCACGCCGACGACGTCGAGCTCCTTCCCGGCCCGGGGAGCGCCGCCGTCTAGCCCTCGGTCGTCGTGGTCTCGACCTCGGAGTCGCCCTCCAGGTCGAGGCCGCACTCGTCGCGGGCGTAGTCGGCGACGGCCTCGCCGGCCTGGGCCAGGCCCGAGAGCTCGTCGATCTCGCCGGCGATGGCCTGGCGGGCGGCGGGCAGGTCGTCGGGGTGGTCCTCGACGGACTCCAGGATCAGCTGGACGCCCTGGCGGATCCGGGCCACGTCGTCGCGGATGGCGCCGGGGGCGTCGGCCTCCAGGTCCTGGAACTGCTCCAGCCCCTCCCGCAGGCGCTCCTGGGCGCCGGCCGGGTCGCTGGCGTCGAGCTCGCCCAGGATGGCGCCCACCTGATCGGTGTCGCCCAGCCGCTGGCAGAAGGCGTCGCTGTCGCCGTCGTCGGAGCAGGCGGGGAGGAGGGCCAGGGCGAGGACCGAGACGCCGATGCCGAGCAGGAGCCGGGGGTGCGTCACGAGGACGAGGCGCGGGCGGTCTCGGCCCGGGTCCGGAGGTCGGACACGGCGTGACCCAGGCCCTCGGGGTCGCGGTAGAGGGCGCTGCCGGCGATGAGGACGTTGGCCCCGGCGGTGACGGCGCCGGCGATGGTGGCCGGCCCGATGCCCCCGTCCACCTCGACGTCGAGGCTGAGGCCGGCGGCGTCGGCCAGGGCCCGGACCTCGGCCACCTTGGGCTCCATGGTGGCGATGTAGTCCTGGCCGCCGAAGCCGGGGTTGACCGTCATCACCAGCACCATGTCGACCAGGTCGAGCACGTGCTGGACGGCGGACACCGGCGTGGCCGGGTTGAGGGCCACGGCGGGGCTGGCGCCCAGCTCCCGCACCCGGGCCAGCGTGCGGTGGAGGTGAGGGGCGGTCTCGGCGTGGACGATGAGGATCTCGCAGCCGGCGTCGACGTAGCGGCCGGCCAGCTCGTCGGGGTCGAGGACCATCAGGTGGGCCTCGAAGGGGACGTCGACGTGCTTGCGACAGCTGGCGATGACGTCGGGCCCGAAGGTGAGGTTGGGTACGAAGCGGCCGTCCATCACGTCCCACTGGATGCGATCGACGCCGGCCTCGGCCAGGGCGATGCACTCCTCGCCCAGCCGGCTGAAGTCGGCCGGCAGCACGGACGGGACGATGGAGATCGGGCGAGGCTCGGTCACCTCTGCATCGTAGGGTCCGACCGGTGGCCCGCCCCCGCACGATCGACGACGCCGAGCGGCGCGCCCGCCTCGGTCGGCGCCACGCCCTGGCGGCGAGCGCGGCCGGCGTCGAGACCGCCGCCGAGGCCGTCGTGGCCCTCCACGCCAGCGACCCGATCAGCGTCCACCTGTCGGCGTGGGCCCGTACGGGGGCCGGGACGGCGACGGTCGAGGGCGCCCTGTACGACGATCGCACCCTGGTGCGCCTGCACGCCGTGCGCCGGACGCTGTGGGTCGTGCCCCGGGCCCTGGAGCCGGCGATGCGGGTGGGCGGCGCCCGGCCGCTGGTCGCCCCGGCCCGCACCAAGCTCGTTGCGGCACTGGCCGAGCGGGGCGAGGTGACCGACCCCGAGACCTGGCTGGCCCGGGTGGGCGACGCCGTGGTGGCCGCGGTGACCGATGCCGGCGAGGCGTCCGCCGTCCAGCTCGGTCGCGCCGTCCCGGAGCTGGGCACCAAGGTCGTCTACGGCGGCGGCCGGTGGGCGACGGAGGTGACGGTGGGCTCCCGCCTCCTCGTCATCCTCGGCTTCGAGGGCCGCATCGTCCGGGGTCGGCCCCTCGGCACGTGGATCTCGGGGCAGTACCGGTACGCACCGGGTCCGGCATCCGATCCGACGACCGTCGATCCGGCGCCGGCCGCCGCCCGGGCGCAGGTGGTGCGGGCCTACGTGGCCCGCTTCGGCCCCGTCACCGAGGCCGACGTGCGCTGGTGGACCGGCTGGACCGCGACCCACGTGCGGGTCGCCCTGGCCGAGATCGGAGCGGTGGAGATCGACCTGGCTGACGGTGTGGCGTTCGTCGCGCCCGGGGACGACGGACCGGTCGCCGCGCCCGACCCGTGGGTCGCCCTCCTGCCCGGCCTCGACCCAACCACCATGGGGTGGAAGGGCCGGGGCTGGTACCTCGGCGACCTGGGCCCCGTGCTCTTCGACCGCAACGGCAACGCCGGCCCCACGATCTGGGCCGACGGTCGCATCGTCGGCGGATGGGCCCAGCGCCCCGACGGCGAGATCGTCGTCGACGTGCGGGTCGACATCGGCGCCGAGACGACGGCGGCGATCGATGCCGAGGCCGCCCGCCTGGCCGCCTGGTTCGACGGCGTGGTGGCCACGCCCCGGTTCCGGACCCCCTTGGAGCGCGCCCTCGTCGCCGGGGCCGACCTCCCGTGAGCGCGGTCGGCGACGACGTCGAGGTCGACGTGGCCCGGGTCGCCACGGGGGGCGAGGGGGTGGGCCGGGCGCCCGACGGCCGCACCCTGTTCGTGGCCGGCGCCCTGCCGGGCGAGCAGGTGCGGGCCCGGGTCGTGGAGGTCCGCAAGCGCCATGCCCGGGCCGAGCTGACCGAGATCGTCGAGTCCGCCCCGGGTCGTCGCCGACCGCCGTGCCCCCACGTCGCCCACGGCTGCGGCGGGTGCGACTGGCAGCACGCCACCGAGGACCTCCAGGCCCGGCTGCGGCGCACGATCGTGCGGGACGCCCTGGAGCGCATCGGGAGGATCGACGATCCGCCCGTGGAGGACGGCGTCGCCGTGGGGCTGGACGCCCTCCGGACCACGGTGCGCGCCGCCGTCGTCGGTGGCCGGGCCGGCTATCGGCGGCGCCACTCCCACGACGTGGTCGTGCCCGAGACGTGCATGGTGGTCCACCCTCGCCTCGAAGAGCTGCTCGTGCACGGCCGCTTCGCGGACGGCGAGGTCCTGCTGCGGGTCGGGGAGCGGACCGGCGACGAAGCGGTCGTGGCCTGGCCGGTCGAGGACGACGAGGTCGGCCGGATCCACGAGATCGCCGGCGGCCGGCGCTGGCGGATCTCGGCCCGGTCCTTCTTCCAGCCCTCGCCACAGGCGGCCGACGCCCTGGTCGAGGAGGTGCGGGCCGCGGTGGGCGACATCCACGGTGGCCGGCTCGTCGATCTGGCCTCCGGCGTGGGCCTCTTCGCCGGCACGGTCGGCGCCACCTTCCGCGAGGTCGTGGCCGTCGAATCGGCCCCGACGGCGGTGGCCGACGCCGAGGTGAACCTGGCCGACCGGCCCGCCCGCATCGTCCGCTCGACCATCGAGCGCTGGAACCCCGAGCCGGCCGACGTGGTGGTGGCCGACCCGCCCCGCGCCGGGTTGGCCGCAGCCGGGGTCGAGCGGGTGGTGGCCACGGGGGCGCCGACGGTGGTGCTGGTCAGCTGTGACGCCGCCTCGTTGGGCCGTGACGCCGGTCTGCTCGTCGCCGCCGGCTATCGGCTCGAGCGCAGCCGGGTGCTGGACCTGTTCCCCCAGACCGCCCACGTCGAGGTCGTCTCCCGGTTCGTCCGATGAGCGACCGCCTGCGCCCCGGCTGGCGCGACACCCCGGCCCCGAGTCGGTTGGCCCTCGACCACCCCCTGCGGGCCGCGATCCTGGCCGCCCACGCCACCGCCCTGGCCGCCGGCGAGCCCACCTACACCGACCCGGCCAGCGGCTACCAGGCGATGACGGCCGACACCCTGGCCGCCCGCCCCTGCTGCGGCAACATCTGCCGCCACTGCCCCTGGGTCCAGGAGTAGACGCCCTGCCAGGATGGCGGCATGGACGAGACCGCGCTGCGTGCCCTCGTCGCCGCGGTGGCGACGGGTGAGGTGGGGGCCGACGAGGCCGTGTCCCGTCTGCGCCGCCTGCCCTTCGCCGACCTCGGCTTCGCCCGGGTCGACCACCACCGGATGCTCCGCACCGGGCTGCCCGAGGCCGTGTACGCCCCGGGCAAGACGGCCGAGCAGTGCACCGCCCTGGTGGGCGAGCTGCTGGCCGGCGAGGGCGGCCCCGTCCTGCTGACCCGGGCCGATGCCGAGCAGACCGCCGCCGCCCTGGCCGCCCACCCCGACGGCGTCGTCACCGGCGACCGGCACCGGCTGGTGGCGTGGCGACCGGCCCCGCCCCGACCCGTCCACGTCGTCGTCGTCAGCGCCGGCACCGCCGACCTGCCGGTGGCCGACGAGTGCGCCGCCACGCTCGCCGCCCTGGGCCTGCCCGCCCGGCGGCTCACCGACGTCGGCGTGGCCGGCGTCCACCGCCTGCTGGCCGACGTCGACCAGCTGACCGACGCCGACGCCGTGGTCGTCGTGGCCGGCATGGAGGGCGCCCTGGCCTCGGTCGTCGGCGGGCTCACCCCGGCTCCCGTCGTGGCCGTCCCCACGAGCGTGGGCTACGGCGCCTCGCTGGAGGGCGTCACCGCCCTGCTGGCCATGCTCTCGTCCTGTGCCGCCGGCATCACCGTGGTCGGCATCGACAACGGCTACGGCGCCGCCTGTGCCATCAGCCGCCTGCTGGCGCCGGCAAGGGTCGCGGCCCGTGCCTGACCCCCG
>DASYLG010000222.1:0-11910 GCA_036009685.1 Iamia sp.
GCCGGTGATCGGCATGTACTTGCGGAGGTTGCCCATCTTCCGCATGTCCTGCTCGTCGCCCATCCCGTGGATGACCGAGCCCGAGCCGAGGAACATGAGCGCCTTGAAGAAGGCGTGGGTGACCATGTGGAAGATGGCGGCCACGTAACCCCCCACCCCCACAGCCAGGAACAGGTAGCCCAGCTGGGAGACGGTGGAGTAGGCCAGCACCTTCTTGATGTCGGTCTGGCCCACGGCGATGGTGGCGGCCACCAGGGCGGTGAGGACGCCGATGACCGCGATCACCGTCGTGACCCAGTCGTCGGCGGCGGCGAGCACCGGGCTCATGCGGGTCAGCAGGTAGACGCCAGAGGTCACCATGGTGGCGGCGTGGATCAGGGCCGACACGGGCGTGGGGCCGGCCATGGCGTCGGGCAGCCAGACGAACAGGGGGATCTGGGCCGACTTCCCGGCGGCGCCGACGAGGAGCAGCAGGGCGATGGCGGTGGCCGTGCTGGCGGCCAGACCGCCGGCGCCCGAGGCGATGTCGACGTAGCGGATGGACCCCAGCGCCGTGAACGTGAGGAACATGGCGACCATGTAGCCCCAGTCACCGATGCGGTTGGTGACGAAGGCCTTCTTGCCGGCCGAGGCGTTGGCGTCGGACTCGTGCCAGAAGCTGATGAGGAAGTACGAGCAGGCGCCGACGCCCTCCCATCCCAGGAACGTGATGAGGAGGTTGTCGCCCAGCACGAGCATCAGCATCGAGAAGACGAACAGGTTCAGGTACAGGAAGAACTTGCTGAACCGGGGATCGCCGTGCATGTAGCCGATGGCGTACAGGTGGATGAGCGTGGCGATGCCCGTGATGAACAGGCACATCGTCATCGAGAGGGGGTCGGCCAGGAAGCCGACGTCGACCGAGAAGCCGCCGGCGGGCACCCACTCGAACAGCACCTGGCTGAACGCCCGCGATCCGGAGGGCTCGTCGACCAGGCCGGCGAACACGACGACGCTGGCGGCGAAGGAACCGCCCACGGCCGCCGTGGCCAGCCAGCCGGCCAGGGGCTCGCCGATGCGCCGGCCCAGGACGACGAGCACCAGGAAGCCGGCCAGGGGCAGCGCAGGGATGAGCCAGGTCAGATCGAGCATGCGGCGTCAGCCCCTGAGCAGCGAGGCGTCGTCGGCGGTGGCCGAGGGCCGGCGCCGGAGGATGGACACGATGATCCCGAGACCGATGACGACCTCGGCGGCCGCCACGACGAGGACGAAGAACACGACCACCTGGCCGCCCACGTCGTCGAGGTCACGGGCGAAGGTCACGAAGGTGAGGTTGACGGCGTTGAGCATCAGCTCGACGCACATGAACATCACCAGCGGGTTGCGGCGGACCATCACGCCGACAGCACCGACCGAGAAGAGGACGGCGGCCAGCGAGAGGTACCAGCCGGGCGAGACGGCGGCGGCCAGCATCACGACTCCCCGTCCTCGTCGGTGGCGAGGACCGGGTCGCCCGGAAGGGTGGCGACGGGCTCGTCCTCGTCGATCTGGACGCCCTTGGCCGTGCGGGCCAGGACGACGGCGCCGACCACGGCGATCACCAGCAGCAGCGAGGTGATCTCGAAGGCGAAGAGGTCGTCGGAGAAGAGGAGGCGGCCGATCTGCGAGATGTCGTCGCCGTCGCGCACCCAGCGGGCCCCCGCCTCGGGGGCGCCGGTGATGGTGCTGGTCACCATCACCGCGACCAGGCCGGCGGCCATGAGGACGCCGAGCACGATGGCCACCGGGCGCTGGCCGACGAGCGGGTCGGTGTCGAGGTCGTCGGCCGAGTCGACGCCGAGGAGCATGATCACGAACAGGAACAGCACGACGATGGCGCCGGCGTAGACGATGACCTGGACGGCGGCCAGGAAGTTGGCCTCCATGGCCACGAAGAGCACGGCGATGCCGAACAGGGTGGCCACCAGCGACAGGGCGGCGTGCACCGGGTTGCGGTTGAGCACCACACCGGCGGCGCCACCGAGGACGATGGCGCCGGCGGCGCCGAAGACCGTGGGCTCGACCCCGATCAGCCAGGTGCCGAGGATGACGAGGACGACCCCGGCGGCGGCGACCAGGAGGGTGACGGGGTTGACCCCGGTGCGCCCCATCAGTGGTGGTCCCCGTGAGGATCGTGGGCGCGGTGGGCGGTCTCGGCCGGGATCGGTGAGCCGGTCTGGCCCTCCTCGGGCGGGCGGACGCCGAAGCCCAGCTCGCCCGACCAGGCGACGCGGCCCTCGTAGCGGGCGTCGCCGTTGGGCGAGGTGGCGCGCATCCACGCCGAGGTCAGGGGGGCGACGACGTCGATGTCGGTCCAGTCCTCCCACGGCATCTGCTGGGGCAGGCCGTCATCGTCGACCAGCAGCTCGGCCTTGGTGTAGATGCCGTCGGACCGGTTGGTGAACGAGAACTCGAACAGCTTCGACTCGGTGATGGCCTCGGTGGGGCAGGCCTCCACGCACAGGTCGCAGTGGATGCACCGGAGGTAGTTGATCTCGTAGACGAAGCCGTAGCGCTCGCCCGGGCTGACCGGGTCGTCGGGCGGGTTGTCGGCGCCGCGCACGTAGATGCAGCGGGCCGGGCACACGCCGGCGCACAGCTCGCACCCGATGCACTTCTCCATCCCGTCCTCGTAGCGGTTGAGGACGTGGCGGCCGTGCAGGCGGGCCGGCTTGTCGCGCTTGCCGCCCTCGTCCTTGACGTACTGGCGGGTGGTCCGCTGCTTCTTCCCCATCTGCCGCAGGGTGACCAGGAAGCCTCCGAGGTAGCCCATCAGATGCCCACCTCTCCTTCGAGCTCGCGGTTGCGCCGAGCCGACCACTGGGCGGCGTGCAGCAGGCCGTAGCCGGCGGCCATGACGACCACGCCGACGCCGGCCACGAGGAACGGGTTCCAGCCCTCGTCGTCACCGACCCGGAAGGCGGTGATGAGGAGGAACCAGCCCAGGGCCAGCGGGATGAGGACCTTCCAGCCCAGCATCATCAGCTGGTCGTAGCGGACGCGGGGCAACGTGGCCCGGAACCACACGAACATGAAGAGGAAGCCGAAGAGCTTCACCGAGAACCAGATCGTGCCCCACACCCAGCCCGGGCCGATCGGCACCGGTCCGTTGGGCCCGCCGAGGAAGAGGGTCACGATGATCGCCGACATGGTGACCGTGTTCATGAACTCGGCCAGGAAGAACAGGGCGAACCGGAACGACGAGTACTCCGTGTTGAACCCGCCGACCAGCTCCTGCTCGGCCTCGACCAGGTCGAAGGGCGGGCGGTTGAGCTCGGCGGTGGCGGCGATCAGGAAGATGAAGAAGGGCACCACGCCGGTGGTGAGGATGTTCCAGTCGAGGAACGGGATCCACGACGACGACTGCGAGTCGACGATGCCGTTGGTGCTGAGCGTCCCCGACACCAGCACCACGGTGACGACCGCCAGGCCGAGGGCGGCCTCGTAGGAGACCATCTGGGCCGAGGCCCGGACCGAGCCGAGCAGCGGGTACTTCGAGCCCGACGACCAGCCCGCCAGCATGATCCCGTACACGGCGATGCTGGACATGGCCAGGATGAAGAGGACCCCGATGGGCGGGTCGGCCAGCTGCATCAGCGTCTGGTGGCCGAAGACCGTGATCTCGCCCCGCTTGCCGTCGGTGAAGTCGCCCCCGATGGGGATGACGGCGAAGACCAGGAAGGCCGGGATCGCCGTCAGGTACGGCGCCAGGATGAAGACCCGCTTGTCGGCCCGGTCGGGCAGCGAGTCCTCCTTCATGAAGAACTTGAGCCCGTCGGCCACCGTCTGGAACAGGCCGAAGGGGCCGGCCCGGTTGGGGCCGATGCGGTTCTGGAGGTCGGAGATGGCCTTGCGCTCGAACCACACCATGAAGAGCACGGAGACGAGGAGCAGGACGAGGGCCAGCACCCCCTTCACCACGACGACGAGCACGTCGCCGGCGGTGAGGTCGTCGACCAGCAACGGATCGAGAGCCAGGATCGTGCCCAACATCAGCGGTGCCCTACCTGGTCACAGGCCGGCACCGGCCCGAGGGCTGCGACCGGGCACCACTGATGCCCGACGGCTCCGCAAGCTCCGCCGCCGAGAAGAGCACTGTGCCTTCTGGTTCGCTCGCTGCGCTCGCTCATCGGCGCGCCGGCTCGATCGTCCGAGAGGCTCCGTCGAGTCGGCGTCGCCGGGCGCCGATGAGCGCCGACGGCTTCGCCGCCGGGGAGACAGCTGTGCCTTCTGGTTCGCTCGCTGCGCTCGCTCACGTGGTCTCCACCCGGACCTCGGTGACGGCCTGGCCCACGTCGACCAGGTCGCCGGCACCGCCCTGACGGCGGTAGGCCACGGCGGCCACGCCTCGGGGCACGCCAGGGTCGGACACGACGGGCAGGGTGACGGTGGCCCGGGGCGAGATGGCCCGGACCCGGGTGCCGCTCTCGACGCCGAGGCGGTCGAGCACGGCGGGGTGGACCCGCAGCGGGGCGTCGGCCGGCAGCGCGGCCAGGGCGGGCGCTTGCTGGACGAGGGTGCCGTCGTCGTACATGGTCCGCGTGACCACCAGCCGCAGGGCGTAGGAGTCGAGCGGCGGGACGGGCGTCGGCTCGGGGGCCACGAAGGTGACGAACGGTGACGCCGGCGCCCCCTCCTCGGCATCGGGGCCGTCGGCCACGTCGATGGTGGAGGCGTCCCCGCCGCCCTCGTGGGAGGACTCGACCAGCTCGGCGTCTTCGGCGTCCTCGGCATCGGGCCCGGCGGGTCCGCTCCCGCCCTCGGCCGCACCCTCGCCGCTCGGCTCGGGAGCGTCGTCCTGGTCGACCTCCGGCACGCCGGCGCCGCCCTCCGGGCCGACGTCGGACCCGCCGATGGCGGTGCCCTGGTCGTCGACCACCGTGGTCTGCAGCCGGGCCGAGTCGAGCGGGGCGACCACGCCATCGCCGGTAGCGGCCAGCAGCTCGGCGGTGATGCCGGCGTGGCTGGGCGCGACCGCCTCGATCTCGGCCCAGATGTCGGCCACCGACTCGAGACCCAGGTCGGCACCCAGGCGCATGGCCAGCTCGGCCGCCATCATCCACGCCGGCCGGGCGGTGCCGGGCGGGGTGACGGCCTGGCCGAGGGTGCTGATGCGGCCCTCGATGTTGGTGTGGGTGCCGGTGACCTCGCCGGGCCCGGCGGCCGCCAGCACGACGTCGGCCCGGCCCGATGACTCGGTGAGGAACAGGTCGACGGCGATGACCGTGCGGACGCCGGCCAGGGCGGCGGCGGCCAGCTGGCGGTCGGGGAAGTCGGCCAGCGGGTCGGCGCCCAGCAGGATCAGGACGTCGACCTTGCCCTCGGAGGCGGCGGTGAGGATCCCGGTGGTGTCGAGACCGATCTCGGCCGGGACCCGGGGCCACAGGACCTCGACCCGGTCGGCGCCGCTCTCGAGGGTGGTCCGGCCGGGCAGCAGGCCGGGGGCCAGGCCCATGTCGAGGGCGCCGTTGATGTTGGCCCGGCGCAGCAGCGGGAGGACCCTGGTCTCGGGACGGGTGCGGGCCACCACGGCGGCGGCGTCGACGGTGTAGCCGGCCGACTCGGCCAGCGACCCCCGGCCGAGGGCGACGGTGAGGTCGCCGTCGAGCAGGCCGCGAGCGGTGGCGACGAGGTCGGCGTCGGTGCCGTCGGGGGCGTCGGCCCCGTCGAGCAGGGCGGCGACCAGGCCGGCCAGGTCACCCGGGGCGGGGTGGAAGGCGGCGGCCGCCAGGCCGTCGAGCACCGTGGTCGCCGGGGTGACGACGACCAGCTTCACGCCATCGTTGATCACCGCATGACGAAGGCGGAGATGCAGGACCCCGAGCTCCTCGCGCGGGTCGGGCCCGATCCAGAGGACCGTCCCACCCGGGGCGCAGAGGCCGTCGATGGTGGCGCGGGGCAGGCCCAGCACGACCTCGGCGGGCAGGCCGTCGCCCAGCTGGGCGTCGACGTTGTCGGTGCCGATGACGCCCTTGGCCAGCTTGGCCCAGGCGTAGGCGTCCTCGTTGGTCAGGCGGGCGCCGCCGATGACGGCGACGGCGCCGGGGCCCTTCTTCCTGGCGTCCTTGACGGCCGTCGCCGCCGTGCGGATGGCGTCGGACCAGGTGGTCTCGACCAGGTCGCCGGCGTCGTCGCGCACCAGCGGCGCGCCCAGGCGCTCGTCGGACTCGATGGCCTCGAAGCCGAAGCGGCCCTTGTCGCACAGCCAGCCCCAGTTGACCGGGTCGATGTCGACGCCGTTCTGGCGCAGGATCCGGTTGCGGGAGGAGTCGACGACGGTGCGGCAGCCCATGGCGCAGCCGTGGCAGGTGGACTCGGTCTGGACCAGGTCCCAGGGGCGGGCCTTGAACCGGTACGACGAGGAGGTCAGGGCGCCGACCGGGCAGATCTGCACGGTGTTGCCGCTGTAGTACGAGGCGAAGGGGTGGTCGGGGAAGGTGTTGACCTGGGTCTCGTTGCCCCGGTCCATGAAGTGGATGAGGGGCTCGCCGGCCACCTCGTCGGCGAAGCGGGTGCACCGGTCGCAGAGGATGCAGCGCTCGCGGTCGAGCAGCACCAGGGCGCTGACCGGGATGGGCTTCTCGAAGTGGCGCTTCTCCTCGACCATGCGGGACTCGCCGGGACCGTGGCTCATCGCCTGGTCCTGGAGCGGGCACTCGCCGCCCTTGTCGCACACCGGGCAGTCGAGCGGGTGGTTGACGAGGAGGAACTCCAGCACACCGGTCTGGGCCTTGATCGTGACCGGGGTGCCGGTCTCGACGCTCATGCCGTCGCTGCACTCGATCATGCAGGAGGGCTGGAGGGCGGGGCCGCGACCGGTGTCGATCTCGACCAGGCACTGCCGGCACATGCCCACCGGCTTCATGCGCGGGTGGTAGCAGAACCGGGGGATGTAGACGCCGGCCCGCTCGGCCGCGTCGATGACCAGCTCGCCCTTGGCCGCGGTGACCTCGTGGCCGTCGACCTTCACGGTGACCGTCGGCTGCGCCTGCACGTCGGTCACGATGCAACCTCCGCGGTGGGCTTGCGGACGTAGGCCCCGCCGGCCATCTTCACCGTCACCGGGATGGCGCCGCCGCCGAGCTTGGCCTCGAACTCGTCGCGGAACCGCGTGACGGCGGAGGCGATGGGCGACACCGCCGACGGGCCGAGCGGGCAGATGGTGGTCTGCTTGGGCGGCCAGGCGATGCCGGGGCTGATGTTGTCGCAGACGTCGAGCAGCAGGTCGAGGTCGCTCGGGCGGCCGTGGCCGTCGAGGATGCGCTCGAGGATCTTCTCCAGCCAGCTGGTGCCCTCGCGGCACGGGGTGCACTTGCCGCAGGACTCCCGGGCGAAGAAGCGCACGACCCGCAGGGCCGCCTTCACCATGTCGGTGGTCTCGTCCATGACCACGATGGCGCCCGAGCCCAGCATGGAGCCGGCCCGGTCGACCGCGCCCTTCTCCAGGGGCAGGTCGAGGTGCTCCTCGTAGAACCAGGGGGCCGAGGCTCCACCGGGGATGAAAGCCTTGAGGTCGTGGCCGTCGCCGATGCCGCCGCCGTAGACCGGGGCGTAGATCAGGTCGCGGAAGGTGGTGACGCCGAACTCGACCTCGTAGACGCCCGGGTTCCGGACGTGGCCCGACACCGCGAACATGCGCGTGCCCCGGCTGGCCTCGGCGCCCAGCTCGGCGAAGGCGGCGCCGCCCTCGCGCAGGATCCACGGGAGGTTGGCCAGGGTCTCGACGTTGTTGACCACCGTTGGCTGGAGGTACAGGCCCTTGGCGGCCGGGAAGAACGGCGGCTTGAGGCGGGGCATGCCCCGGTTGCCCTCGAGCGACTCGATGAGGGCCGTCTCCTCGCCCACGATGTAGGCGCCGGCCCCCCAGTGCAGGACGATGTCGACCGAGAAGTCGGTGCCGAGGATGTCCTTGCCGACGTAGCCCTTGGCGTAGGCCTCGTTGAGGGCCTCGGCGATGCGCTCCTGGGCCAGCGCCATCTCGCCCCGGACGTAGAGGAAGGCCTGGGCGCAGCCGATGGCGTAGCAGGCGATGAGCACGCCCTCGATCAGCTGGTGGGGATCGCGCTCCATGAGGATGCGGTCCTTGTAGGTGCCGGGCTCGGACTCGTCGCCGTTGACGACGAGGTACCGGGGCCAGACGCCGGGCGGGCAGAAGCCCCACTTCACCCCGGCGGGGAAGCCGGCGCCGCCCCGGCCCAGCAGGCTGGCGGTCTTGACCTCCTCGACGACCTCGTCGGGCCGCTTGGCCAGCGCCGCCTTGAGGCCCTCGTAACCGTGGGTCGCCTCGTAGCGGCGCAGCGTGAAGGAGTCCTCGTGGTCGAACCGTGAGCTGATGATCTTCGGAGCGTCGGTGACCGTCATGCCTTTGCGCCCTCCTTCGGAGGGGCGGGGCGGGAGGTGATCCAGACCGGCTCCTCGGCGCCCTCGACGAAGCCGGGTCCGGCCGCGGTCGCGTTCGGGATGTGCTGGCGGGTGCGGGCCAGGGTGCCGTGGGGCGGGACCTCGTCGTCGAGCCGGCCGGCGCGGAGATCGTCGACCATGCGGTCGAACTGATCGTGGGAGATGCGGTGCCGGTAGCGGTAGTTCACCTGGAGGCAGGGCGCCTCGGTGCAGGCGGCGATGCACTCGACGTCCTCGACGGTGAACAGGCCGTCGGGTGTGGTCGAGCCGGAGCGGATCCCGAGGCTCTCCTCGGCGTGGTGCAGCAGCTCCTCGCCGCCCATGATCTGGCAGGCGATGTTGGTGCAGACGTTGATGACGTAGCGGCCCACCGGCTCGCGCTTGAACATCTCGTAGAACGAGCAGGTGCCCAGCACCTCGGCCGGCGTGACGCCCACCAGCTCCGCCAGGTGCTCCATGGCGTCGGTGGCCACGTAGCCGTCCTGCTCCTGGGCCAGGTGCAGCAGCGGGATCAGCGCCGACTTGGGCCGCGGGTAGCGCCCGATGATCTCCTTCGCCAGGACGACGTTGTCCACGGTCAGCCGAGCCACTGCGCCACCCTGCCACTCGCCTCGGAGGTCAGCGAAACCCACAAGGTCTCACGAGGTGCCAGGCACCACGTGGGACCTGGACGAGTGGCGATCGCCCGCGGTGACGCCCACGTGGTGCCTGGCACCTCGTGAGCGGGGGTGCCGACGATCGCTCTCACCGGTCGACCTCGCCCATGATGGGGTCGACGCTGGAGATGACGGCCACCCCGTCGGCGATCAGGCCGTTGTGCATCATGTGGGGGAGGGTCTGGACGTTGACGAAGCTGGGACCCCGGACGTGGAGGCGGTAGGGCTTCGCCGAGCCGTCGGAGACGATGTACATGCCGAGCTCGCCGCGGGGGCTCTCGACGGCGGCGTAGGCCTCGCCGGCGGGCACCCGGAACCCCTCGGTGAAGATCTTGAAGTGGTGGATCAGCGCCTCCATCGACTCGTCGATGCGGGCCCGGGGCGGGGGCGTGACCTTCTTGTCCTGCACCCGGTAGTCGCCGTCGGGGATCTGCTGGAGGATCTGCTCGACGATGCGGAGCGACTCGCGGGTCTCGGCCACGCGGATCGAGTAGCGGTCGAAGCAGTCGCCGTAGGAGCCGACGATGACGTCGAAGTCCACCTGGTCGTAGGCCAGGTAGGGCATGGCCCGGCGGAGGTCCCAGGCGTAGCCGGTGGAGCGGAGGATCGGGCCGGTGGCCCCGAGGGCGATGGCCTCCTCGGTGGTGATCACGCCGACGCCCTGGAGGCGGTCGCGGTAGATGGGCTGGTCGGTGAGGAGGACCTCGTACTCGTCGAGCCGGCCCGGGATGGTGTCGAGGAGGGCCTGGACCTTCTCCCGCCAGCCGTCGGGCAGGTCGGCGGCGACGCCACCGGGGCGGATGAAGTTGTGGTTCATCCGCAGGCCGGTGATGTGCTCGAGGACCCGGAGGGTCTCCTCCCGCTCGCGCCAGCCGTAGATCATCATCGACACGGCCCCGAGGTCCATGCCGTTGGTGCCCAGGAAGAGCAGGTGCGAGCTGATCCGGTTGAGCTCGCACAGCAGCATGCGGATCCAGGTGGCCCGCTCGGGGACCTCGACGCCGAGCAGCTTCTCGGTGGTGAGCGAGAAGCACAGCTCGTTGAACAGCGGCGCCGCGTAGTCCATCCGCGTGACGTTGGTGGGGCCCTGGAGGTACGTGAGCGTCTCGCCCGTCTTCTCCATGCCGGTGTGCAGGTAGCCGATGACGGGCTTGGTGCGCAGCACCGTCTCGCCGTCGAGCTCGAGCATCAGCCGCAGCACGCCGTGGGTCGACGGGTGCTGGGGACCCATGTTCATGATCGTGGTGGTGGCCTCGTCGGGGTCGCCCTCGATGTCGCCCATGGCCGCCACCTCGGCCTCCGACAGGCGCAGCACCGAGCCCAGCTCGCGCAGCACCTCGACGCCGCCGGCCATGTCCCGAGGGGCCATCTCCTGGCTTCCCTCGGCTGTGAGAGCAGGTGCGGTCGGGTGTGGATCCGTCGCCGTCATCGGTGGCTCCTACCTCGGTCCCGGGTCGCCCTTGAACTGCACCGGGATGCGCCCGACCGCGTAGTCCTTGCGGAGCGGGTGCCCGTCCCAGTCCTCGGGCATGAGGATGCGCGTCAGGTCGGGGTGGCCCTCGAAGGCGATGCCGAACATGTCGAACACCTCGCGCTCGAGCGCCTCGGTGCCCGGGTGGACCTCGAACAGCGTCGGCACCGTGAGGTCGTCCTCGGGCACCTGCACCTTGATGCGCAGACGGGCTGGGTCCCGGTGGTTGATCAGCATGACCACGACCTCGAAGCGCTCGGGCGTGACGCCTTCGGGCAGGACGCGGTCGCCGGCGTTGGCCAGGTGGTCGACGGCGGTGACGTCGAGGCACATGAGCCAGGCCTCGTCGCGCAGCGTCTTGACCAGGTCCGCCAGCGCCTCGCGGGGCGGGTGGACGGTGGTCTCGCCCAGGGCCTCGGTGACGGGGTGGCCGTGGATCTCCCGCCGCTCGGGGGCCTCGGGCGCGGCGTCGGCCTCGGCTCCGGCGTCGTCCGCCTTCTCGAGCTCGGGCACCTCAGGACTTCCCGGTGAGCAGGACCGGGGCGGCCTGGCCGTCGCGCTGGTCGACCGTGAGCTGGGCGCCCGCACCGGTCTCGGCCCGGCGACGCAGGATCTCCCCGTCGCGGATCTTCTCGTGGAGGGTGTTGATGGCGTGGATCAGCGTCTCGGGCCCGGGCGGGCAGCCCGGGGCGTAGACGTCGACGGGCACGATCTGGTCGACGCCCTGGACGATGGCGTAGTTGTTGAACATGCCGCCCGAGCTGGCGCAGACGCCCATCGACAGGACCCACTTGGGCTCCATCATCTGGTCGTAGACCTGGCGCAGGACGGGGGCCATCTTCTGCGACACCCGGCCGGCCACGATCATGAGGTCGGCCTGGCGGGGGGAGGCCCGGAAGACCTCCATGCCGAAGCGGGCCAGGTCGTAGTGCGAGCCGCCGGTGCCCATCATCTCGATGGCGCAGCAGGCCAGGCCGAAGGTGGCCGGCATGAGCGACGACCGGCGGGCCCAGCGGACCAGGTCCTCGACCCGGCCCGTCAGGATGTTGTGATCGAGGCCCTCGAGGCCCTCGTCGATGCTCCAACCCATCAGGCGGCCTCCGTCTCCCGGGGCGCGGGCCGGCCCTCGAGGCCGACCCGGCGGATGGTGGTGGACGTCGTGCGATCGCTCGACACGATGCCGTCCTCCCCGAGCGGGAGCTCACGACGCAAGGGGCCCCAGTCGAGGCCGCGGTTGCCGATGAGGTACACGAACGTGGCGAACACCAGGACCGAGAAGGCGATCATCTCGACCAGCCCGTAGGCGCCGAGCTCCTTGTGGATCACGGCGTAGGGGTAGAGGAACACGATCTCGATGTCGAAGAC
>DASYLG010000223.1:0-1553 GCA_036009685.1 Iamia sp.
ACGCGGGGCACGGCGCCGCGGGCGTGGTCGGAGTGGAGGCGCGACGGGGGCCGATCACCCGCCGTCTTGCCGTAGAGGGCGAAGCAGAGGGCGTCGAGGAGGAAGCTCTTGCCGGCGCCGGTGGGCCCCCAGATGAGGAACAGCCCCTCGTCGTCGAGCATCTCGAAGTCGACCACCTGGTGGGTGGCGAAGGGCCCGAAGGCCTCGACCTCGAGACGGAGCGGTCTCATGCCGCGCCCCACGCCGAGGTGTCGTCCTCGGCCCCGTCCGACGCCGCGGCAACGGGGACCGGCACCCGCTCGGGCTCGGCCGTGGCCACAGCCGCGAAGGCGGCCTCGAGCAGAGCGGTCTCGGCGCCTTCGGCCGGGCGCCCGAACCGTTCGGCCAGGAAGGCGCCGACGAGATCGAGGTCGGTGACCGGCCCGGACCGCCGGCGGGGGTCGGCGGCGGGGGCGATGGCGGCCGGCCGGACGTGCTCGAGCATCAGGGTGTGGGGGAAGCGGTCGCGGAGGCGGGCCATGGCGTGGCGGGGCAGGACCTCGTCGCGCAGGCGGGCCCGGACCCAGGCACCCTCGGCGGCGCGGTGGGCGGGGTCGGACAGCAGGGCGTCGAGCCGGCCCTCGATGGTGGCGACGGGGCGCTCGCACCCCAGGGCCACGACCTCGGCCTCGATCGAGCCGTCGGCCGCCAGCTCGACCACGCGCACCGACGACGGCGACGTCTCCGAGAACGAGTAGGGCAGCAACGAGCCCGAGTAGGCAGCCCGGGGGCCGACCTCCTGGGGCCGGTGGAGGTGGCCGAGGGCGGTGTAGGTGACGCCGTCGAAGACCGAGGTGGGCACCCGGTCGACCTCGCCCACGCTGAGCTCGCGCTCGCTGTCCGACGGCGCCGCCCCGGCCACGAAGGCGTGGGCCACGACGACCGACCGCACCGGGCCGCGCTCGGCCAGCTCGGCCCGCACGGCGTCGAGGGCCCGGCCCAGGACCTCGTGCTGGGTGGCCCGCCGGGGACGGCCACCGGCCCGGGGGACGAGGGGTGCGGCCAGCGGCTCGAGGTACGGGACGGGGTGGACGACGAGGTCGGGCCCGCCGTCGGTGGCCGGGACGACCACCGGGGCGGCGGCGTCGAACCGGCCCCGGAGGGTGACGCCACCGGCCCGCAGGAGCGGGTCGAGCGCACCGACCCGGTTGGGCGAGTCGTGGTTGCCGGTGATGGCCACCACCTGGGCCCCACCGGCCCGCAGCTCCTGCAGGACCTGGGCCAGCAGGTCGACGGCATCGGCCGGAGGGATGGCCCGGTCGTAGAGGTCGCCGGCCACGACCACCACGTCGACGGCCCGCTCGCGGGCGATGGCGGCCACCCGGGCCAGGGCCCGCTCCTGGTCGGCCAGCAGGGACGCGCCGTGGAAGAGGCGGCCCAGATGCCAGTCGGAGGTGTGGAGGACCCTCATGGGAACGACAGTACGTAGGGGGTGCGACAGCGAGGTGGATGGTCGACGGCGCGACCGGCTCACATCGTGCCTGCCCCGCCTCGGAGGGTGGTGGATGGTGGGT
>DASYLG010000224.1:0-1817 GCA_036009685.1 Iamia sp.
CGATCACGGGGTGGATGGCGCCGGAGGCGTACCAGGGCAGGACCTCGCGGGCGAAGCGCTGGGTGATGGCGACCTTCTCCTCCAGCGGCCGGGCCCGCAGCACGGTGCCGACCAGGCGGGCCCGCTTGGGCAGCAGGGCACCGAGGTCGATGTCGGTGCGGCCGCCGCCCATCACCCCGACCTGGACGATGGTGCCACCGGTGCGCAGGGCCTTGACGTTGCGCATGAGGTAGTCGCCGCCGATCACGTCGAGCACGACGTCGACGCCCTGGCCCTCCGTGGCGGCCCAGACCGCCTCGACGAAGTCCTCGGACGTGTAGTCGACCACCACGTCGGCGCCGAAGCCCCTGCACGCCTCGACCTTGGCCGTCGAGGTGGTGGTCACGACCTTGGCCCCCACCAGCTTGGCGATGGGGATGCCGGCCGACCCCACGCCGGATGCGCCGGCGTGGATCAGGGCCGATCGCCCGCTGGTGAGCCCGCCCTGGACGACGAGGGCGTCCCACGCTGTGATGCCCACCTCGGGGACGGCGGCGGCGTCGGCCAGACCCAGCGCCGGTGGAACCGGCATCAGCTGGCGCTCGTGGACGGCGATGCGCTCGGCGTAGGCGCCCCCGCTGACGACGCCCATGACCTCGTCGCCCACCCGCCAGGCGGTGGCCCGGTCGCCCAGGGCAACGACCGTGCCGGCCAGCTCCATCCCCGGCACCTCGTGCTCGCGGGGCGGACCGGGCTCGGGGTAGAAGCCGAGCCGCTGGAGGAGGTCGGCCCGGTTGAGGGCCGTGGCCCGCACCGCCACGAGGACCTCCTCCGGCCCGGGCACCGGCTCGGGGATGTCCTGGACGACGAGGACGTCGGCGTCCCCCGGCTCGGTGATGACGACAGCGCGCATGGCCGGAGGGTATTGCCGCCTGGCCCACTCGGCTGCGCCTCGCCGGGCTGCGATACGGCTCAGCCGCGACGGGGGTGAGCCTCGAACCAGTCCAGGACCAGGGCGGTGGCGTCGATGGTGTCGGTGGTCCACTCGGGTGGGCCGATGATGATCTCGCTGCCGGGCCAGGTGTGGCCGCCGCCGTCGATCGTGTAGAGCTCGACGTCCACGCCGTCGGCGCAGTCCGGGTACGCCCACAGCTCGACGTCATCGCCCACGGCCGAGACGTCGGGCTCGGCGGCGCAGCCCCCGCTGTCGGCCCAGGCCGCGATGTTGTCGCGGGCTCCGGGGAGACCGGCGTTGGAGCCGACGATCTCGACGTCCTCCCCGCCCTCGCCATAGGCCACCACCGGGTCGGCCGTGCCGTGGAAGGCGACCACGGGCACCGGGTCGCAGTCGCCGGGGAAGACCTCGACCGTCACCAGGGCGACGGAGGCGAAGCGGCCGTCGAAGGAGCACACCGTCACGGCCGCCTTCCACGCCCCCAGCGACATGCCCACGATGTGCTCGCGGTTGCGGTCGATGCAGTAGCGGGCCTCGATGTCGTCGACCAGGCCGATGATGAAGTCGGCGTCGGCGCCCTCGCCCGACAGCTCCCACTGGCCGGCGACCGACTGGGGGGCGACGGTCACGATCCCCCGCTCGGCGGCCCGGCGGGGGACGTCCCCGTAGACGCTGGCCTGGGCCGCGTCGGACCCGGAGCCGTGCAGGTTGACGAGGAGCGGAGCGGCGACCTCGGGGTCGTAGTCGGCCGGCACGCCCAGCCGGTAGATCCGCTCGACGCCGGCGCGGGTGAAGGTCTGCTCGACGTCGCCGGGCAGCTCGTCGCCCACCGGCTCGACGTCGGGCTCCGAGCCACAACCGGCGCTGGGATCGGCGGCCACGC
>DASYLG010000225.1:0-7128 GCA_036009685.1 Iamia sp.
TCCTGTTCATCCTGGGCCCCGGGATCATCCTCAACCGTCGGGTCGAGGAGCGCATGACCGAGATCCGGATCAAGCTGCCCGACGTCCTCGACCTGCTGGTCATCTCGGTCGAGGCCGGCCTCGGCTTCGAGCAGGCGCTCGACCGCTGCGTCCAGTCCGTGCCCGGATCGCTCACCGACGAGTTCGCCCGCATGCTGGGCGAGGTCCGCGCCGGCGCCTCCCGGGTCGACGCCATGCGCAACATGGAGAAGCGGGTCAACGTGCCCGAGCTCCGGTCGTTCGTCCTGGCCATCATCCAGGCCGACACCTTCGGCGTCTCCATCGGCCGCGTCCTGCGGGCCCAGGCCGAGGAGATGCGTCTCAAGCGCAAGCAGCTGGCCGAGGAGAAGGCCCAGAAGGCTCCGGTCAAGATGCTCATCCCCATGGTGTTCTGCGTGTTCCCCGCCCTGTTCATCGTGGTGCTGGGACCGGCGGTCATCAACATCATGGAAACCTTCTGAGCCTTGGGCACCACCATGGTCGAGGCGCCGGGCGCCATCGGCGATGATGCCGAGGTGGCGGAGGCGCAGCGCGAGGCCGGCCCCGACCTCGGCGGCGTGCTGGGTGCCGTCGCCGCCCTCATGGGGCTGCTGACCGGCATCGCCCGGGTCCACGACAACAGCTTCCTCACCCACCTCGCCACCGGCCGCCTCATCCTCGACGGCGGGGGGATCCCCCGGGTCGACCCCTACTCGTTCACCGCCCACGGTGACCCGTGGGTGGTGCAGAGCTGGCTGGCGTCGGTCATCTACGCCGCGGTCGACGACGTCGCCGGCTTCGGCGGCATCCGCCTCCTCAACGGCCTCCTCTGCGCCGGCATCGCCGTGTGCGTCTGGCTGCTGACGGCCCGCAGCCCGTCCGCCGCCGTCCGCTTCGGCGTCACCGCGGTGGCCATGCTCGTCGCCAGCGAGCTGCTCGCCGGGCGCCCGCTCCTGTTCGGGATGCTCGGGTTCCTGCTCGTCTTCCTGGCCGCCGAGGGCCGGGTCGACCCCCGCTGGCTGGTGCCGGTCGGGTGGATCTGGGTCAACACCCACGGCTCGTTCCCCTTCGCCCTGGTGCTCGTCGGCCTGCTCGGCCTCGGGCACCGGCTCGACGAGGGGGCGTGGGGCCGTGAGGTGAAGGTCGGCCTGTGGGCCGCCGCTGGCATCGCCCTCGGCGTGGTCAACCCGCTCGGCGTCAAGATCCTGCTGTTCCCGGCCACCCTGCTGCGCAGGACGGAGGCCTTCTCGGCCGTCGTCGAGTGGCAGGCGCCCGACTACACGCGCTGGTCGCAGTGGGTCGTCGCCGGGCTGCTGTTGGCCGCCGTCGTGCTGCTCGTCCCCCGGTTCAGCTGGCGGCTCGCCCTGCCCATGGCCGTGTTCGGCGTCCTGGGCCTGACGTCGCAGCGCAACCAGCTCGTCCTCGTCCTGGTGCTGGCGCCGACGCTCGTCTCCCTGCTGCCCGCCGTGGGCCCGGCGGTGGCGTCGGTCCGCCGCCCGATCCTCCGCCCGGCCCGCACCGTCGTGATCGCCCTCACCGTCCTGTTCGCCCTGGTCGGGCTGCAGGGCCCCCACCTCTCCCTCGACGCCTACCCCGAGGAGGCCTCGGTGTGGATGGAGGACGAGGGCCTGTGGGGCCCCGACAGCCGGGTCGTCGCCCCCGACTTCGTCGGCAACCTCCGCGAGGCCCAGGCGGGCCGCCAGGCCCGGGTGTTCTTCGACGACCGGGTCGACATGTACCCGGTGGCGCTCATCGAGGACTACCTGACCCTGCACGACGCCGAGACCGGGTGGGACCAGGTCCTCGCCCGCCGGGGGGCGACGGCGGTGCTGTGGGAGGCCGACACCCCGCTGGGCCGGGCCCTGCTCGACGACCCGGGCTGGCAGGTCGTCCACCGGGACGCGCCATGGGTGGTCTTCGTCCCGGCCCCCTCACGGTAAGTGGGGATTGGGCCGTTTTGCCCATGGATGTTCACTCGCCGTGGCCGATGGTTCGAGGTCGCCCTCGGAAGGACCGCTGCCATGATCGAGAACCTGCGCCGCTTCGGCCAGCGCCTCGTCCGCGAGGATCGGGGTGCGGGCCTGATCGAGTACTGCCTGCTCGTGGCCCTCATCGCGCTGGTGTGCTTCGGTGCGCTCAGCTACTTCGGCGGGACGAGCGGCAACAGCGTCAACAGCTCGTGTTCCGAGATCGCCGAGGCGACGGGCGACGATCCCGGCGACTGCTGAGCGACCCCTCGGGTCGCCCCGCCCACCTCACTGGAGGTGGATGATGCCCATCCGCACGGCCTGGAGCACGGCCTGCGTGCGATCGCGGGCGTCGAGCTTCTGGTAGATCGACGCCAGGTGGTTCTTGACCGTCTTCTGGCTGATGTAGAGACGCTCGGCCACCTCGCCGGTGCTGCAGCCGTCGGCGATGAGCTGGAGCACCTCCTCCTCCCGCTTGGTGACCACCCGCTCGGCGTCGTGGGTGTCGAGCCGGCGGACCTCGGCCAGCATCGAGCTGGCCAGCGAGGGGGAGAGGGCGGCATCGTCGGCGGCCATGCGGACGGCATCGGCGATCTCGTCGAGCGAGCAGTCCTTCACCAGGTAGCCCGACGCCCCGGCCTCGAGGGCCCGCTCGAGGACGTCCTTGTCGGCGTGCATGGTGAGCATCACGACCCGCACGTCGGGGAGGCTGGCCCGGATGCGGCGGGTGGCCTCGACCCCGTCGCAGTTGGGCATGGTGACGTCCATCAGGACGACCTGCGGGTGCAGCTCGGTGGCCATGTCGATGGCCTCGAAGCCGTCGGAGGCCTCGCCCACGACGTCGAACCCCTCCTCGGTGAGCGACCGGCGGAGGCCGTCGCGCAGCATCGGGTGGTCGTCGGCGAGGAGCAGGCGGACGGACATCGGTGGCGCAGGCTACAGGCCGTCGACGCCCATCACGGGGACGTGAGCTGGAGGTGGCAGCGGATGGTGGAGCCGACGCCCTCGATGCTGTCGACGTCGAGGGTGGCGCCGATGCTCGCGGCCCGTTCGCGCATCCCGAGGATGCCGTAGCTGTCCAGCCGCCCGTCCCGGCCCGAGGCGAAGCCCCGCCCGTCGTCGCGCACCTCCAGCAGGGCGCCCGTCTCCTCGCACCACCAGCGCACCAGACAGCGGTCGGCCCCGCTGTGACGCTCGACGTTGGCCAGCGCCTCCTGGGCGATGCGGAAGATCTCCCGCTCCTGGCGCAGGGGGAGGCGGGCCTCGCATTTGAAGTCGAGCCGCATCTCGACCTTGCTCCGGTCGCCGACCCGCTCGACGTGGGCGGCCAGCGTGGTGGGCAGGTCGGACGCCTCGGAGACGTCGGTGCGGAGGTCGTACAGCGTGTCGCGGACCTCGCCCACGACGCCGCGGACGTCGGTGCGCAGCCGCTCCAGGGCGGGGCCGACGGAGTCGCCCCGGCCGTCGGCCTTCACGATGCGGTCGAGCTCGAAGGAGAGGTAGGCGAGGGACTGGCCGATGCGGTCGTGGAGATCCCGGGCGATGCGGGTGCGCTCCTCGTCGGCCCCGACGGTGCGGAGCCGCTTGAACCACATGGCGTTGTCGATGGCGAGGGCGGCCGGCGCCACGAAGCCCTCCAGCAGCTCGACCTCGCGGTCGGTGAAGCTGCCGGCGTCGTTGCGCTCGACCACCAGGAGGCCCATCACCCGCTCCCGGCCGACCAGGGGGGCGTAGAGGCCGGTGCGGCTCTCGAGGCCGAGGCCCGTCCCCTCGGCCCGGGCCAGGTCGGGCTCGACCACGATGCGCCCCGACGCCACCGCGGCGCGGGCCGGGCCGGGGAGGCCGTCGCTGGGCCACGAGGCTGGGAGGCGCCCGCCCTCGGTGCGGGCCGTGCGCCACCCTCCGCCGCTGGAGTCGAAGACCAGCACCGTGGCCAGGTCGAAGGTGAACAGGTCGACGACCCGGGTCATGGTGGTGTCGAGGACGTCGTCGAGGTCGAGCGAGCTGGGGAGGCTCTGGGCCACCCGGTGCAGGGCGAACAGCAGGGCGTTGGCGTCCGACAGCCGGCCGAGCCGGTCGAGGGCCAGCGAGTGCTGGCGGTCGGCCTCCACGTTGATGTGGCGGGCGTAGCCGGAGACGGCGGCCACGAGCAGCAGCAGGGTGGCCCACTGCAGGCCGGTGCGGAAGGTCTCCTCGCTGAGGCCCTTGGTGAGCAGGTCGGGCAGGGCGACGGCGAACACCGAGGCCACGCCCACCCGCACGGCCAGGCCGAAGCCGCGGGCGAAGCCCGCCACCATGATGGCGGTGAGCAGGGAGAAGACGAACGGCGAGTCCCAGTAGCCGGTGGCGACGACGGCGAGGACGTGGATGGCCACCTCGGCCAGCACCCGGAGGAGGCTCGGGATGTCGTCCCGGATCTCGAGCGGCTTGAGGATCCGGACGATGTTGTAGGTGATGACCACCACGGCGGCGGTCAGCACGCCCCACTCGGTGTTGGCCAGGGCGCCGCTGCACAGCACCACCGTCACGGCCGTGGTGGCGCCCCGGACGCCCATGATCGCGGGCCGGAACGCGGAGGTCTGGTCGATCATCGTCGTGCCCGGGACGGTGATGACGGCCCCGTCGACGGGATCGATCAGCGGGGCCGACTTGAGGGCCCGGTCGCCGGCCATGGTGACGATGCTACCGGCGGTCGTGGCGGTCGCCGGGATGGTCCAGTGCTGTGGCTACGGTGGCCGGCCATGGTCCTGGTCGGCCTCACCGGCGGCATCGGCAGCGGCAAGTCGACGGTGTCCGCCCTCCTCGCGGACCGGGGCGCCCTGGTGATCGACGCCGACGCCATCGTCCGCGACGTGCAGGCCCCCGGGACGCCCGTCCTGGCGGCCATCGTGGAGCGGTTCGGCACCGCCGTCCTGGCCCCCGACGGCACCCTCGACCGCCAGGCCCTGGCCGACGTCGTCTTCACCGACGACGAGGCCCTCGCCGCCCTGAACGCCATCGTCCACCCGGCGGTCGGGGCCGAGATCGCCCGGCGGCTCGAGGAGGCCGCCGGCACCGACCGGGTCGTCGTCCTCGACGTCCCCCTGCTGGTGGAGTCGGGGCGCGACGACACGGGAGCCGAGCCGCTAGGCGAGGCGACCCCGGAAGGACGGCCGCCCTCATCCGAGGCGCAGCCGAGGAAGGCCACGCCCACGAGGGTGCCGTACTCCCGCGACCCACTTGCCGCGCTGCTGGTGGTCGACGTCGATCCGGAGGTGGCGGTCGAGCGGGTCGTGGCCCAGCGGGGGATGCGCGAGGACGACGTCCGGGCCCGCATCGCCCGGCAGGCGTCCCGGGAGGATCGGCTGGCCCGGGCCACCCTCGTCATCGACAACGGCGGCTCCCGCGCTGACCTGGAGGCCCAGGTCGACGCCGCCTGGGACCGGATCTCGGCCCTGCCCCCAGTGGGCTAGGGGCGGCCCTCTGGGGCTCTGACCAGGGCCCCAGCCTCGCTGTCGCACCCCCTCGGTAGGGTTGCCCACATGAGTGACATCACCCCCGTCACCACCTCGCTGGCCCGGCCCTTCGAGGTCGTGTCCGACTTCTCGCCGGCGGGCGACCAGCCCAAGGCCGTGGCCGGCCTGGCCGAGGGCATCGAGGGCGGCGAGCGGTTCCAGACGCTGCTCGGCATCACCGGCTCGGGCAAGTCCGCCACCATCGCCTGGACCATCGAGCAGGTCCAGCGGCCCACCCTGGTCCTGGCCCCCAACAAGTCCCTCGCCGCCCAGCTGGCCAACGAGTTCAAGGAGTTCTTCCCCCACAACGCGGTCGAGTACTTCGTCTCCTACTACGACTACTACCAGCCCGAGGCGTACATGGCCTCGAGCGACACGTACATCGAGAAGGACAGCTCGGTCAACGACGAGATCGAGCGTCTGCGCCACTCCACCACCGCCTCGCTGCTGACCCGGCGCGACGTCATCGTGGTGGCCTCGGTCAGCTGCATCTACGGCCTCGGCTCGCCCGAGGAGTACCGCGACAGCCTGCTCGTCCTCAAGAAGGGCGAGACGATCGACCAGCGGCTGCTGCTGCGGCGCTTCGTCGACATGCAGTACGACCGCAACGACATGAACCTGACCCGCGGCAACTTCCGGGTGCGGGGCGACACCATCGAGATCCACCCCGCCTACGACGAGACGGCGCTGCGGATCGAGCTCTTCGGCGACGAGATCGAGGCCATGGCCACCTTCGACCCGGTGACCGGCGAGAAGATCCAGACCCACGACGACTTCGTCCTGCTCCCGGCCACGCACTACGTCGCCGGCGAGGAGCGGCTCCAGAAGGCCATCGTCCGCATCGAGCACGAGCTGCAGGAGCGGCTCAAGCAGTTCGAGGACGAGGGCAAGCTGCTCGAGGCCCAGCGTCTGCGCATGCGCACCCAGTACGACCTCGAGATGATGGCCGAGGTCGGGTTCTGCAACGGGATCGAGAACTACTCGGCCCCCATCGAGGGCCGGGGCCCGGGCGAGACGCCCAACACCCTGATCGACTACTTCCCCCGCGACTTCCTGATGGTGATCGACGAGAGCCACCAGACCGTGCCCCAGCTCCACGGCCAGCACGAGGGCGATCGCAGCCGCAAGGAGCAGCTGATCGAGCACGGCTTCCGGCTCCCGTCGGCGGCCGACAACCGGCCCCTCCGCTTCGACGAGTTCATGGACAAGGTCGGCCAGACCGTGTTCCTGTCGGCCACCCCCGGCCCGTTCGAGCTGGAGAAGAGCACCCGGGTGGTCGAGCAGGTCGTCCGGCCCACCGGGCTGATCGACCCCGAGATCGTGGTCAAGCCGACCAAGGGCCAGATCGACGACCTCATGGTGCAGATCAACGACCGGGTGGCCCGGGGCGACCGGGTGCTGGTCACGACCCTCACCAAGAAGATGTCGGAGGACCTCACCGACTACCTGCTCGAGCTCGGCGTCCGCGTCCGCTACCTCCACAGCGAGGTCGACACCATCCAGCGCATCGAGATCCTGCGCGACCTCCGCCTCGGCGAGTTCGACGTGCTGGTCGGCATCAACCTCCTCCGGGAAGGCCTGGACCTGCCCGAGGTGTCGCTCGTCGCCATCCTCGACGCCGACAAGGAGGGCTTCCTCCGCAGCGAGAC
>DASYLG010000226.1:0-4061 GCA_036009685.1 Iamia sp.
CATCTACGACACCCTCGAGCGGTCGATCCCCGCCGAGGTCCTCGCCCGACCGGCGCTCTCCGAGGCCGACGCCCGCCGGGAGCTGCTCGACCGCGCCGGCCGGGCCCACGGCATCGTCACCGAGCGGTGCCTCACCGACTACCACCGGCTCAACGGCCCGAAGAGCCGGCCCCACGTCGCCGAGCTGGTCGAGGAGGGCCGGCTCGTCCCGGTCCGGGTCGAGGGCTGGGACCGGCCGACCTACCTCCACGTCGAGGCCACCCTGCCCCGCTGGGTGCGCGCCCGGGCGCTGCTCACGCCGTTCGACTCGCTGGTCTGGGAGCGGCGGCGGCTGGAGGAGCTGTTCGACTTCCGCTACCGCATCGAGATCTACGTGAAGCCCGAGGACCGGGTCCACGGCTACTACGTGATGCCCTTCCTGCTGGGCGATCGCATCGTGGCCCGGGTGGACCTGAAGGCCGATCGGGCCGTCTCGACCCTGCGGGTCCAGTCCGCCTTCCGGGAGCCGGGCACCATCGAGGCCGACGTGGCCGAGGCCCTGGCCGCGGAGCTGGCCGTCATGGCCGGGTGGCTGGGGCTGGAGCGGGTGGTCGTCGTCGCCCGCGGCGACCTGGCCCCGGCGCTGCGCGCCGCCGTGGCCACCACCCCGATCGGCTAGCGCACCCCGCCGCAGTGGGCGTTGAACCAGGTGAGCACGACGGACCAATGCGGGTCGCTCGCCGCCGACGCGGGCGAGCTCCTGAGGGCGTGCGCCAGCGCCTCCAGGTCGGGGCGGACGTCGGCGGGGGCGCGCTCACCGGCCAGCTGGAGGGCCGCGGCCACGCGCCTGAGGGCGGCAGGGTCGGTGGCCATCAGGCCCAGGTCGGCCCGGGCCAGGGCCCCACAGGTCGAGCGCTCCTCGACGACGATGGCCGTCCGGGCCTCGATCCCGGGGCCGGCCGGGTCGGGTGGGCTCATCCGCGCACACCCGCTGACCAGGACGAGGAGGACCAGGGTGGGGGCGAGCGCACGCATGCGAGGGCCGAACCTGCCCGAACCCCGCTTGCCATCCGTGCGCGCCGTGACCCGCGACCGGCGTACGACGCGAGGTTTGAGCGATGTACCACCGTCACGGTGGGAAATCGCTCAAACCTGGCGAGCGACCTCGGTCTTCAGGGTGGTGCGGTCGAGCTTCTGCATGGCGGTGAGGGGGAGGTCGGGGCGGAGGGCCAGGGCTTCGGGGAGCTTGTGACGGGCCAGGAGGTCGGCCCCGAAGGTCCGCAGCTCGGCCAGCGACGGGGGGGCGGCGGCGTCGACCGGGACCACGACGGCCACGCCGACCTCGCCCATCACCGGGTCGGGGCGGGGCACGACGGCGACCTGGGCCACCGCGGGGTGCCGCCCGAGCACGGCCTCCACCTCCTGGGGATGGACGTTGTAGCCGCCCCGGATGAACATCTCGGACCGGCGGCCGGTGAGCACGAGGCACCCGGCGGCGTCGGGCCCGAGGGCCCCGTCGGGCGGCTCGATCCGCCCCAGGTCCCCGGTGCGGATCCAGCCGCCGGGCGCTCGCAGCTCGGCGGTGGCGGTCTCGTCGTGCAGGTAGCCGTCGGCGGCGGCGTCGGAGCGGAGCCACACCTCGCCGGCCTCGCCGTCGGGGACCGGTCGGCCCTCGTCGTCGTGGATCGCCACCTCGATCCCGCCCCGCGTCCGGCCCACGGTGTGGAGGCCCTCGGCGTCGGGCGCGTCGAAGGCCGTGCCGGTGCCGACCCCGCCGGACTCGGTCGAGGAGTAGCGGATCGAGTAGCCGGCGCCGAACCGGCGGCGGGCCTCGGCGACCAGGGCCGGGGGCGACGGCCCACCGCCGACGACGAGGCCCTTCACCGACGACAGGTCACGCTGGTTGAAGGTGGGATCGCGCAGCAGCAGGGCGATCTGGGGTGCCACCCCGCCGAGCGCCGGCAGGCCGACCCGCTCGGCCAGGGCCAGGACGTCGGCCGGCCGCCACCGGTCGAGCAGGTGGGTGGTGGTGCCCGTGCGCAGGTACCAGGCCAGCTTGGTTGTGAAGCCGACGTGGGCCATCTGGGTGGCGGCCAGCATCGGCGTGGGGGCGGTGGCCGGATCACCCCACGCCAGGCCGGTGTCGATCCGGGCCACGGCCTCGATGTGGCGGTCCCGGAACACGGCGCCCTTGGGCCGGCCCGTCGTCCCCGACGTGAACACGACGGCGGCCAGCCGCTCCGGATCGGGCGCGAGGGGCGAGGGGGTGCGGTCGATCCCCGAGGCCTCCAGCTCGGCCACCTGGTCGGCGTGCTCGACCACCAGCGCCGGCCGGGCCACCCCCAGGCAGGCCTGCTGCTCGACGGGGGCGAGGCGGGGGTTGATCCCGGCCGTCGCCGGTCCCGCCTTGGCGCAGGCGGCGGCGAGCACGACCCAGTCGACGCCGGAGGCGAGGGTCAGGGCGACGACGTCGCCGGCGGCGAGGCCCCGGCCCGCCAGCCCGGCGGCCACCGCGTCGGATCGTCGGTCGAGCGCGGCGTACGAGGTCGGCCGTCCCTCGGCGTCGACGAACGCCGGTCGGTCCCCGAACCGCGCCCCGGCCTCCCGGACCGTGTCAGCCAGCACCGGCGCTCAGCGGTCGCGGGGGACGATGCGCTCGCCCTGGAAGGCCTTCTGCCCCTCGGCCAGGGCCTCCTCGCTCAGACCCAGGTGGAGCAGCGGGTTGCCGAGGGACAGCGCCTGCTGGCGGGTCAGCTCGCGCCCCGCCCACAGAGTGCGGAGGGTGGCCTGGATGGCCGCCGGTGGGGCCGAGGCGATGGCCGCCGCCGCCCAGCCGGCGGCCTCCGCCAGATCGGGCGCAGAGGCCACGACCTCGGACACCAACCCGATCTCGTGGGCCCGTGCCGCGGTCATCCGCTCGTGGTTGCCCAGCAGCGTCATGCGCAGGACCTCGCCGAAGGGCATGTCCCGGTGGAGCATCAGCAGGGGCTCGTAGACGGCCGGCATGCCGTAGGTGACGTGGGGGTCGAAGAAGCGCGACGCCTCGGTGGCGATGATGAAGTCGGCCTCGCCCAGCAGGTAGAAGGCGCCCCCGCAGGCGATCCCGTCGACGGCGGCGATCACCGGCTTCCACAGCTCGTTGGCCTTGGGCCCGAGCTGCTGGCCCGGGTCGTCGTAGGTGTAGGGCGAGAAGGTGTACTCGGCCCCGCCCTCGGACGGAACGAAGTCCCGGTCGATGCCGGTGCAGAAGGCCTTGCCCCCCTCGGCCCCGAGCACGATGCAGCGCACGTCGTCGTCGGTGCGGAGGCGCCGCCAGAGGGCCTGGAGCTCGTCGCACATCACCTGGTCGAAGGCGTTGTAGCGCTCGGGCCGGTTCAGCGCGACCCAGCCCACGCCGTCGGAGACGCGCCAGGTCAACGTGGTGAGATCGGTCGACATGGGAGAGACGGTAGGGGAGAGGGCCTAGGCCGGGACCCGGTCGCGGTCCAGATCGAGGCTGAGCATGCGGATGGCGTTGCCCCGCATGATCTTGTAGACGGCCTCGTCGGGCAGGCCCTTCATGAACCCCTCGGCGATCTCCTTGGTGTCGGGCCAGGTCGAGTCGGTGTGGGGGTAGTCGGTCTCGAAGGTGATGTTGTCGACGCCCACCACGTCGAGGCTGTCGATGCCGTGCTGGTCCCGGAAGAAGCAGCCGAACATGTTCTTGTAGTAGTAGGTCGACGGCGGCTCGGGGATGAGGTCCTTGACCCCGCCCCACGCCCGGTGCTCGCGCCACACGTCGTCGACCCGCTCGAGGATGTAGGGGATCCAGCCGATCTGGCCCTCGCTGTAGGCCAGCCGGAGGTCGGGGAACTTGACCAGGTTGCCGCTGAAGAGCCAGTCGCTCATCGACGCCATGGCGTTGTTGAAGCTGAGCGACGCGGCCACCGCCACCGGGGCATCGGGCGAGGTCGCCGGCATGCGCGAGGACGAGCCGATGTGCATGTTGATGGTGGTCTCGGTCTGCTCGCAGGCGGCGAAGAACGGGTCCCAGAAGCCGGAGTGGATCGACTCGAGCCCGAGGTGCGGCGGGACCTCGCTGA
>DASYLG010000227.1:0-2230 GCA_036009685.1 Iamia sp.
CACCGTGGTGCCCTCGGCCGAGTCCTCGGCGAGGAGTCCCTGGGCGCAGGCGGCGAACTCGTCCGTGGCCACCTCGGCGAGGACGGCCGTGGCCGTGTCGGGGGTGTCGAAGACGACGGTCTGCATCGACACGGCCTGGCCGCCCTGGCCGTCGGGCGTCTCGGCCGAGAAGCTCCCCGTCTCGACCTCGCCGAGCGTCGTGGCCTCGATGTCGGCGGTGGTGAAGCACTGGTCGATGTCGTCGTCGCCGTCGTCGTCGGAGTGCTCCTCCTCGACCCAACCCTCGGCGAAGTCGTCGATGGTGAGGTTGATGGCCTCGGCCACGGCGACGGCCTCGGGGTCGCCCTCCTCGCCGGCCTCGCCGGCCTCGCTGGCGGTGGTCTCCTCCTCCGGCTCCGACGCGGTGGTCTCCTCGGCCTCGGTCGACTCGGTGGTGTCGGCGGTCGTCTCGGTGGTCGCCGTGGTCTCTTCGGTGTCGTCGCTGGTGTCGGCCTCGTCGTCATCGCCGCCGCAGGCCGCGACGACGAAGGTGAGGGCGCAGACACCCGCCAGCACTCGCACCCACGTGCGGTTCAGGTCCATGAGGTCTCCTCCGTCGGTGGGCACCACACCCCGGCGCCCGGTCGCGGGCATGGTGGCATGCCCACCAGCGCCCGCCCAGCCCCGGGAGGGGTGGCGGTCAGCCGACCTCGGTGGCGTGGCGCTCGGCGACGGTGGCGTAGATCTGGCCCAGCAGGCCCTCGATGCCGACGTCGCCCACGTCCACGGTGGCGGTGAAGCTGACGACCTCGGCGGTGCGGAGGATGTGCAGGTCCGCCACGCCGCTGAAGGTGCTGTCGCCGTTCGGGATGGTGAGATCGCCGACCAGGCCGGTCGACTCCTCGGTCCACGCCGGTTCGTCGGGACGGAGGGCGAGCGTCGCCTCGCCGCCCTCGCCGAAGCTGTCCCGGAGCACTCCCGAGGCGCAGGTGGCGAAGGCGTCCCCGCCGAACTCGGCGACGAGGGCGGTGGCGGTCTCGGGTCCGTCCAGCACGACGGTCTGCATGGTGACGAGCTGCACGGCATCGTCGCTGGGCTCGTAGGCGAACGTGCCCGTCTTGGCCCTGCCCACGGTGACCGTCTCGATGTCGGTCTCGACGAAGCAGTCGTCGATGGTCGGGCTGCCGTCGTCGGCCGCCGCCGGATCCTCGGTCCACGTCTCGTCGAGGTCGTCGAGGGTGAGGTTGACCCGCTGGGCCAGGGCCACCGCATCGGGATCGCCCTCGGTCCCGTCATCGGCCTCGGTCGTCGTGGTCTCGTCCGTGGCCGTGATCGTGCTGTCGTCGTCGGCGGTCGACGCGGTGGTCTCGTCCACCGCCTCGGTGGTCCGATCGTGGTCGTCGACGACCTCGGCGCTGTCCTCGGTGTCACCGCCGCAGGCGGCGAGGACCAGGGTCAGGGCGCAGGCGCCGGCCAGCGCCCGCACGGCGGTGCGGCTCAGGGGCATGGGGGGAGTCTCCTCGATGGGGACGCCGGTGGACGGCCCGGCCCCGGAGGGCGGTCGCGTGCGCACTTCCCCGAACGCTCCACGACCGTCCCTCGTGCGGGGGCCGCCGGCGCTCTACCCACCCCCATGTCATCTCATGCACTTTGGTGCATTCTTGTCCGGCTCAGCCGGTGGCGCCGCCGAGGAGCGAGGCGAACCCGATGCGGAGGGCGGGGCGGAAGCAGCGCTCGACGGCCTCGTGGTGCAGGGCCAGGATCCGGTCGATGTCGTCGCCGTCCAGCCCGGCGTGGGGCACCTCGCCCACCAGGTAGGCGGCGTCCTCCTCGCCGATGGCGAAGGCCACGCCCCGCAGCCGGACGTTGCGCCGCAGCAGGTTCTCGTAGAAGGCGGCGGGGGCGTCGACGGGGGCGGGCAGCACGTAGGACTCGTGGTGGAGGGTCCGCTGCCGGAGGTGGAGCCAGACGGTGGTGTGGTCGCGCTCCTCGCCCTCCAGACGGACGAACCAGCGTCGCTCCCCCGTCTCGTCCCGATCGACCGCCTCGATCAGCGGGTTCTCGACCTGGAGGTCGTCCAGCCACCCCGAGATCCGCCCTGCCAGCTCGTCCAGATCATCCCGTGAAGCCGGCGCAGAACCCATCCGACCAGCGTAGGGACACGCCAGGGGGCTCCACCTCAGGCCGCGACCCCGTCGCACTTGAGGGGGCCGCGCTCGGTGACCTCGGCGTAGACGCCGGCGAGAGCGCG
>DASYLG010000228.1:0-12651 GCA_036009685.1 Iamia sp.
GGAGAGTCGCCGGTGGTTCGCCTTCGGCATACCCGCTGATGATTCCTTCCGGAGAGCTGTTGAGTCGCCACGGCTGCCTCGGCCTCATGAGCAATACGGCGCATGCGAGAAGCACGACGTAGAGGACACTTCCGACGATGACTCCCGCCCAGTACAACCAGTCCTGGTCGCGAGAAGCAGCATCGGCAACGACACCGACGAGGAAGGCCGTCCCCGCGGTGGCGGTCGTCAGGACCGCAGTGATCCGCACTCGCAGCTGCTCACGGGTGACCGCCTGCTCATCCAGTACGCGGATCCCCTCTCTATAGGCAAGCTCGTAGATGGCGGCCTGGTCATCCGTACACACGAAGGCGACCTCACCTTCCTCGCCGTCCTCGCGCTGATCGGTCACCCCACGACGGTAATCTGCCGTGATGAGCCGTCATGAGAGGGTGGATCATGCCTGAGAAGAGCCCGTCCGAAGCTGGTCCGACTCGAAAGCCGGAGCGCTCTCCCTCCAAACCGACGACGAACCTGAAGAACCAGGTCAAG
This sequence comes from Iamia sp., assembly GCA_036009685.1. Classification (GTDB taxonomy): domain Bacteria; phylum Actinomycetota; class Acidimicrobiia; order Acidimicrobiales; family Iamiaceae; genus Iamia. Next base: position 532 of record DASYLG010000228.1, read on the forward strand.
AGGCCAAATCCGACTCGTGAGGTACTCGGCACCCGCGAGCGGGATCCGAGACCCCGCCGCGATGGCGGCGCTTCGTGAGCGGCTCCGACCAGCCCGCCCAACCGAAGCCTCCCCGGCCGACCCGGCCCGACCCGACCATGCCCACAGAGCGCGACGTGCCGTCGCCTCCGCGACCAGGTCAGCGGTAGCGAACACTCAGGCGAGGGGGATCACCGTCCGGGGCGGGGTGGCGCGGGGGACGTGGGTGCGCTGGACGATGCCGCCCTGGCCGTCGGGGTCCGACGAGGTGTTCGAGCACCCGCCGTCGGGCACCGCCTGGTAGCGGGTGCGCACGGCCACCGGCCGGACGACGGTGCCGCTGGCGGTGACGCCCGAGAGGTCGCTCCAGCGCACCGCGGTGGTGGGGTCGTCGCAGGCGGCGAAGACCTCGGACCAGACCATGATCGACGACAGGTGGTCGCCGCCGACGTGCAGCTCGCGGATCACGACGTCGTCGACGGTGGCGGCCCAGCCCTCGACGCCGCGGTGGACCGACAGCCGGTAGGGGCGGTCGGGCTGCCACACCAGGTCACGGGTGTTGGGGTTGGCCAGCGCCGACGGCAGGGCGCTGGTGGAGCCGTCGAGCTCGCGGCCGTCGCTGCCGTACCCACCCCAGTTGACGGCCGTGCCCCCCGGGTGCCGGGGGTGGTGCTGGAGCCCGGTGTGGCCCCCGCCGAGGCGGCGGCCGAGGCCGGTGCCCTCGACGAAGCTCACCTGGAGGGCCCAGAAGTACAGGCGGCCGACGGCCGGGGGGTCGATGACGGTGAGCGTGGCCCCGACCTCGGCCAGGGCCGGCGCCGGCCCGCCCCACAGCCACTCGAGGTGGAACGAGGAGGCCGCGTTGGACGAGGTCGGGAGGCCCGTCGTCCGCTCGGCCGGCGCCCACAGCCGGTCGACGACGTGCCGCCAGCTCACCGTGAGGAGAAGTGGACGGGGTCGCCGAACGAGCCGCCCTGCTCCTGGCGGCCCCGGCGGGAGGTCCAGCGCCACTGCACCGACAGGCGGGGTCCGACCCGGTGGGCGATCTTGGGCACGGCGTGCTCCCACCGGGCCTGGCAGGCGCCCCCCATGACGAGGAGGTCGCCCTGCCCCGGCGCCAGGTCGACCACCGCGCCCTTGTCGGGCAGGTCGTGGGCGTAGCGATGGCTCCGGGGTCGGAGGGCGAACGGGCGCCGGTGCCCCACGACCAGCAGGGCGATCCGGGTGTCGTCGAGCCACCTCATGTCGCGGTCGCGGTGGAAGGCGACGCTGTCGCGCTCGTCGCGGTACCAGGCCACCGCAGGGGCGGCGAAGCGGACGCCGTAGCGATGCTGGAGGGCCCGGTGGACGTCGTGCAGCACCGGGTGCGGCGGCCGGTCGAGCGGGTAGCCGGCGCCGAGGCGGGGGACGTCGACCCAGTGGTCGTAGCGGAACAGCTGGCTGTCGCCCCACTGCAGGTTCTCGGTGAGGGCGGCGACGAGGTCGTCGGGCTCGGTGATCACGCCCCGGGCCACGTCGACCCACGAGGCCTCGTCGAGCCAGGTCCGCTCGAAGCGCACGTCGCGCCGCAGCACCGAGCGGGAGTCGGTCACCTGGTCCACACCCCCAGGCTACGACAGGGGTGCGACAGCCGTTCCGTGGGCGGAAAGCCACCGGACCGGTGAGTCTGCGCACACGGAACAGCCCTAGCCTCCTCGCTGTGTCTGCTCGGGAGCCGCTGACCAGGAAGCTCGACGGGTTCGGGACGACGATCTTCGCCGAGATGTCGGCCCTGGCCGTCGAGACCGGGGCCATCAACCTGGGCCAGGGGTTCCCCGACACCGACGGGCCGGCCGTCGTGCTCGAGGCCGCCGTCGCCGCCATCCGCAGCGGGGCCAATCAGTACCCGCCGGGGCCGGGCCTCCCCGAGCTGCGGGCCGCCATCGCCGCCCACCAGTCCCGCTTCTACGGCATGGAGCTCGACCCCGACACCGAGGTCCTCGTCACCACGGGGGCCACCGAGGCCCTCGCCGGCGCCCTGTTGGGCATGCTCGACGCCGGTGACGAGGTCGTCACCTTCGAACCCATGTTCGACAGCTACGCCGCCGGCATCGCCCTAGCCGGGGCCCGCGTGGCGCCGGTGCTGCTGGCGCCGGGCGAGGACGGGGCGTACCACCTCGACCCCGCCGAGCTGCGGGCCGCGGTCACGCCCCGGACCAAGGTCCTGCTGCTCAACACGCCCCACAACCCGACCGGCAAGGTCTTCGACGCCGACGAACTGGCCCTGGTCGCCGAGGTGGCGATCGAGCACGACCTGATCGTCGTGACCGACGAGGTCTACGAGCACCTCGTCTTCCCCGGGTCCACCCACGTCCCGATCGCCACCCTGCCGGGGATGGCCGAGCGCACGCTCACCATCAGCTCCGGCGGCAAGACCTTCAACACGACCGGCTGGAAGATCGGATGGGCGTGCGGCCCGGCGCCGCTGGTGGCGGCGGTCCGCGGGGCGAAGCAGTTCCTGACCTATGTGAGCGGCGGCCCGTTCCAGCCCGCCATCGCCGCCGGGCTCGGGCTCGACGACGCCTTCTTCGCCGGCCTCGGCCCGGCCATGGCGGCCAAGTCCGATCGTCTGGGCGCGGGCCTGCGGGCCGCCGGGTTCGCCGTCTTCGCCCCGCAGGCGACCTACTTCACCACCGTCGACATCCGGCCCCTGCGGCCCGACGGCGACGGGATGGCGTTCTGCCGGGAGCTGCCGGCGCGCTGCGGCATCGTGGCCGTGCCCAACCAGGTCTTCTACGCCCGACCCGAGCACGGCCGGCACCTGGTCCGCTTCGCCGGCTGCAAGCGCGACGAGATCCTGGACGAGGCGTGTGACCGCCTGTCACGGTTGGGGTCGTGAGCGAGCGAACCAGACGAGACGGGCCCTCTGACGGCGGAGCTTGCGGAGCCGTCAGCAGTCATCGGTGCTCCGTGCTGGCGGACCGGCATGACCCGTCCGACGACTCGATGGCGCACCGATGACCAGCCCCGAGGTGCCCGCCGGCCACGTGCGGATCGCTGCCGTCCAGCACGACATCACCTGGAACGACCGCGAGGCCAACTTCGCCCACCTCGCCCCGCTGGTGGCCGCCGCCGCCGGGGCGGGCGCCGGGATCGTCCTGCTGAGCGAGACGTTCTCGACCGGCTTCGCGGTGGAGGAGCCCGACCTCGGCGAGCCCGAGGGCGGGCCGTCGGCCCGGTTCCTGCTCGAGCAGGCCCGCACCCACGGCGTGTGGGTGGGCGGGTCGTGCCCCGAGGTGCCGGCCGACGCCCCCGCCGACGACCGGCGCCCGTGCAACTCGTTCGTGCTGGCCGGGCCCGACGGCACCACGCACCGCTATCGCAAGATCCACCCCTTCACCCACGCCGGCGAGGAGCGCTTCTTCCGGGCGGGCACCGAGCTGGTCACGGTCGAGGTCGCCGGGCTCCGGCTCAGCCTGTTCGTCTGCTACGACCTGCGCTTCGCCGACGAGATGTGGCAGGTCGCCCGGGACACCGACGTGTACCTGTTCCCGGCCAACTGGCCCGAGACCCGGCGCCACCACTGGTCGACCCTGCTGCGGGCCCGGGCCATCGAGGACCAGGCCTACGTGGTCGGCGTCAACCGGGTGGGCACCGGCGGCGGGCTCGACTACTCGGGCGACAGCTGCATCATCGACCCCACGGGCGAGGTCCTCGCCTCGGCCGCCCGGAGCGAGTCGATCCTGCTGGCCGACGTCTCGGCCGCCCGGGTGGCGGCGGTCCGGGATCGCTTCCGCTTCCTCCCGGACCGCCGCACCGGCTGAGTCACTTCAGCGAGATGTAGTGGAACAGGCGCTCGGCGGTGGCGCCGGGGGCGTACCAGAGGATGTCGTCGACGGGGTTGCCGTTGAGCAGGAACCGGCCGACGACGGGCTCCAGCTGAGCGGCGAGGGGGTCCGTCCCGCTGGGGACGAGCGCTCCGAAGTCGGGGTGACCGGGGGCCCGCAGCAGCTCGTCGGGCTCGCCACCGTCGGAGCGCAGGTGGACCCACACGCCGGCGGCCACCGCGGTGCCGTCGACGTCGTTGTCGTAGACGTCGGTCTTCCACGTGCCGACCTCGTCGCCCTCCCAGTAGGTCGAGGGCCCGCCGTCGTGGAACCAGAGGATGCCGTCGTTGGTCCCGTCGACGACGCCCTCGGCGACCACCGGCTCGTAGGTGCCGAAGACGGCCGGCGCGGCGGTGGCGCCGACTATGCCGTTGCAGTTGATGTACCAGGCCTCGTCGGCACCGGCGCCCGGCACGTACCAGAACAGGTCGGCGCACGACCCGTCGTTGAACCGGCCGGCGAGCGGTCGCGACCCGGCCGGTGCCGTGATCGACCGGGAGACGTGCCCGGTGCCGTGGAAGACCCAGATCGAGCCGCTCCCACCGCCGGGGGGTGCCCACACGATGTCGTCGTAGCCGGCGAGGTCGTCGAGCACGACGGGGGTGTAGGTGCCGCTGATGCTGACGGCGCGGGACGTGAACGTGGTCCCGTCGCTGATCCACAGGCTGTCGGCGGCGGCACCCGGGGCGTACCAGAGGATGTCGTCGCGGAGGTTGCCGGCGAAGTCCCCGACGATCGGGGTGTAGGTGCCGCTCACGCCGGGGGCCAGCACCTGGCTGGTGAACGTGGCGTCGTCGACCTCACCGGTCCGCCAGATGTGGTCGGTGGCGGCGCCGGGGGCGTACCAGATGATGTCGTCGAGCTGGCCGGCGGGACCGCCGAGGAAGTCGCCGACGATCGGCGTGTAGGTGCCGTTGACGGCGACGCCGTCGCTGGTGTCGGTCCAGCTGGCCTCGACGACCCCGGCGCCCGCCGGCGGTGCCGGGAGCCCGCTCAGCGCGAGGGCTCCGACGAGGAGGGGGAGGAGGGCACGGACGGGACGCATGGCGGTCTCCGATCGGGAGGGGATGCCCGTCCTGACCACCGATCGCCCTCGCCCTTACACGAGCCCTAGATCAGGCTGAGGCCGCCGTCGACGGTGAGGGTCGTGCCGGTGATGTACGACGCCTCGTCGGAGAGCAGGAAGACGGTGGCCGCGGCCACCTCCCACGCCGTGCCCTGGCGGCCCAGCGGGACCCGGGTCCGACCCCGCGCCGGGCGACCCCGGGTGGCGGCCCGGCCCAGCGGGGTGTCGATCAGGCCCGGCGCGACGACGTTCGACCGCACGCCGACGCGGGCGCCCTCCAGGGCGACGTGGCGGGACAGCCCCGTCAGGCCGGCCTTGGAGGCGTCGTAGGCCGGCAGGCTGCTGCCGGGCTGGGAGCCGGCCAGCGAGCCGACGAACACGAACGCGCTCCCCTCGGGCATGCGGGGTAGGGCCAGGCGGGCCGTGAGGAACGGGGCCCGCAGGTTGACCGCCAGCGTGGTGTCCCAGTCGTCGACGCTGGTGCCGATCAGGCCACCGGCGCCCCGCCCGATGCCGACGTTGCTGACCGCGCCGTGGAGCTCGGGGACGACCTCGACCATGGCCGCCGCGCCCTCCTCGGTGGAGGCGTCGGCCTCGACGACGATCGCCCGGCCGCCGACCTCCTCGACGAGCGTGGCGGTGACGGCGGCCCGCGCCCCGACGAGATCGGCACACACGACCACCGCCCCCTCCCGAGCGCAGGCCACGGCGATGGCCCGGCCGTTGCCGAGCGGGGCGTCGGGCTCCGGCGAGGGCTGGCTCCCGGCCCCGACGACGAGGACCGTGCGACCCTCGAGCCGCCCGCCCTCGCTCACGCCGAGCCCGAGCCCGAGCCCGAGCCCGGGTCCGAGCCCGGGTCCGAGTCCGGGTCCGAGCCCGGGTTCGAGCCCGGGTTCGAGTCCGGGCCCGGCCAACGAGGGGCGCCGTCCTCGAGGGGGACGCCGAGGCTGTTCAGCGTCATCGACACCAGGTGGTAGTGGCCGACGACCATGGGGATCTCGACCAGCTGCTTGTCGTCGTAGCGCTCGGCCAGCGACGCCCAGGTGGCGTCGGACAGGCAGTGGTCGTCGTGGAGCTCGTCGGCGGCCCGCAGGAGCAGGGCGTCGTGGTCGGCCCAGCCGGCGGCGTCGGGCCCGTCGGCGACCCGGGTGATCTCGCCGTCGGTGAGCCCGCTGAGCCGGCCGACGAGGACGTGCTGGGCCCACTCGTACTCCGAGCCGCAGCGCCAGCCGGTGCGCAGCACGAGCAGCTCGCGGTCGCGGGCCGGCAGCTTGCCGGCGAGCAGCTTCCCGCCGAACGGGAGCCACTTGTTGAACAGCCCGGGGTGGCGGACGAGCGTGGCGAAGATGTTGACCGTCGGCGTGTCCAGCCCGACCTGGCCCATCAGCTCGGCCTGGAAGTCGTCCATCTCCCCGACCGGGAGGGGGGCGATCCTGGGGGTCTGGGGACGGGGTCCGTGTCCGGGCGGGGAGGTCGGTGGTGAGGCCACGGCCGGAGTCTGCCGCGATCGGGAGCGACCGGGGCAGGATCACCGGGTGAAGCCGATCGACCGGTTGTTCCGGGACAGGGAGGCCGGCCGCATCGTCATCGCCCAGTGGCCCAACGTCAGCCTCGGGATCTTCCTGGTCGCCGCCGCCGTCCGGCGCCTCGCCGACCCCGCCGGCACGGCCGGGACCGTCGTGAGCGTCGTCGCCACCGGCGCCCTGCTGGGGTGGGCGACCGACGAGGTCGTCCGGGGGGTGAACCCGTGGCGTCGCATCCTCGGCGCCCTGGTGGGCGGCGCCACGCTCGTCGGCCTCGTAGCGTCGGCCGCGTGAGGGACACGGGGCAGAGCCGCATGACCGACCCCGGGCGCCACCGGCCCGCCGTCGCCGCCCTGCCCGACGACCTCGACGCCCTGATCGGCGTGGTGCAGAGCCTGCTGGTGCACGTCCACCTGGCCGAGGTCTACGGCGTCACCGTCGACGACGACGCCGAGGACGCCGTGCACGAGCGCCGGGTGGAGGCGATCCTCGACCGCGTCCTCGACCGCGACCCCGCCCCGCTCGATGTCCCCCGACCCGCCGAGCGCCGGGTCCTGGGCAACTGCCGCCAGGTCTCCGTCCTCCTCACCGCCCTGCTGCGGGCCCACGGCCGGCCGGCGCGCACCCGCTGCGGCTTCGGCGCCTACTTCGTCGCCGACGCCCACGAGGACCACTGGGTGTGCGAGCGGTGGGACGACGACGCCGAGCACTGGGTCCTCGTCGACGCCCAGCTCGACGCCGTCCAGCGGGAGATCTTCGGCATCGACTTCCCCGTCACCGACGTGCCGCGCGACCAGTTCGTCATTGCCGGCGACGCCTGGAGCTCGTACCGGGCCGGACGGGTCGACCCGTCGCGGTTCGGGCTCAGCATCCTGGGCGACGGCGGCCCGTTGTGGATCGCCGGCAACCTGATCCGCGACGCCGCCTCCCTGGCGGGCGTCGAGATGCTGCCGTGGGACGCATGGGGCGGGATGGTGGTGCCCGGCACCGAGGTGGACGACGAGCGGATCGCCTTCTTCGACCGCCTGGCCGTGCTGACCGACGACCCCGACACCCACCGGGACGAGCTCGACCGGCTGGCGGCCGACGACTGGCGCCTGCACGTCCCCGACCGCGTCGACAACGTCGTGCGCGGCCGCGACGAGCCCGTCTGACGGCCATCTGGTAGCCCGGGGCCATGGACCTCCTCGAGGGCATGGCCACCACGCGCGCGATCCGTCGCTACCGGCCCGAGCCGATCCCCGACGACGACCTAAGCCAGATCCTCTGGCACGCCACGCGGGCCCCGTCGGGGTCGAACCGCCAGCCCTTCCGGTTCGTGGTCCTGCGCGACGGGCCCCGGGCCCGGCGGGCCAAGGCGGTCCTGGGCGAGGGCTTCCGGGCGGCCTGGGACACCAAGGAGGCGGCCGACGGCTACGCCGCCGGGTCCGGCGCCGTGGCCGACAGCCCGAAGGCCCGCATGGCGGCGACGATGCGCCACTTCGTCGACCACCTCGAGGACGTCCCGGTCGTCGTGCTCGCCTGCTACGGCCGCCATCGGGCCCAGAACCCGACCGAGGGAGCGTCGGTCTACCCGGCCTGCCAGAACCTCCTCCTTGCCGCCCGGTCCCTGGGCTACGGCGGGGTCATGACCATGTGGCACACCCTCGTCGAGCCCGACCTGCGGGAGGCGGTCGGCCTGCCCGTCGACATCGCCATCGGGGCCACCATCTGCCTGGGCCGGCCGGAGGGGAACCACGGACCGGTCCGCCGCCGGCCGGTGCAGGAGCTGGTCTTCGACGACCGCTGGGATGCGCCGGCGCAGTGGGCCACCGACCCGCCCGGCACCCGCTTCACCTCCGCCGGCCCACCCCGTCCGTCCACCTGACCCCTCCCCGAACTGGCGATCAGACCAGGCGGCTTCCCGCCGGATCTGATCGCCAGTTCGCCTGGGGCGGAGGTCAGGCGGCGGCGCGGACCCGGGGGAGGGCGGCGACGGCGAGGCGGGTGGCGGTGACGGCGCTGGTGGCGGCGACCTCGGCCAGGTGACCGGGCGCCGCGACCCAGTCGCCGGCCAGCCAGAGGTCGTCGCCCCGGGCGATGGCGGGGCGGTCCCGCCAGGTGGAGCCGGGGAGGTCGACGGCCCCGGTGGACTCCCCGGCCGCCGCCCGCCGACGCCACTCGACCCGGGCCCGCCAGCCCGGGGCGGCGGCATCGAGCACCGCCTCCAGCCGGCCCTCGGCGGCGTCGAGCGTCTCGTCCGGGGCCATGCCCCCGCTGAGCTGGATCACCTCGGCCCCCTCGGGCGCCAGCCCGTCCAGCACGGCGCTGGGCCGGGTCCAGAAGATGGCCTCGTCCAGGTCGACGACGAGGTACGGGTCCCTCCCCCGGGCCAGGCCCACGTCGAGGAGGCCGACCCGTCGCCCGTCGCCGAAGCCCTCGCTCTCGGACGCCTCGGACCCGAGGAGGCGGCGGGCGGCTCCCGGCTCGACGGCGAGGATCACCGGGCCCCGCGAGCGGAGGTCGGCCAGGCCGGCGGCGTCGATCCCGGCGTCGAGCTCGACGGCCACGCCGAGGCTGCGGGCGTGGGCCGCCACCCGCCCGACCAGGGCCGACCAGCCCCCGTCGACGTAGCGGGCGGCCACGGTGGGGTGCAGGAGGATGCGCTGGATGCGCTCGACGACGAAGGCGGCCGAGAGCCGCCCCGGGTCGTGGTCGAAGGTGAGGGCGCCGGACACCCCGGCGAGGGCGGCCGCCGTCGAGGGCCCCCAGCGGCCGGTGGCCCACGTCCGCAGGTCGACGTCGACCGGCGCATCGACCCCCCGCAGACGCAGGATCGGGAGCAGTGCCCGGGGCGGAAGCCGGCGGATCCGCCCCTCCCACCGGAACCGGACGTGGGCGCTGCGGGGCCTCACCGCCCGGCCCTGGAGGTCGCGGCGGACCAGCCAGTCCCAGAGCTCGGTGCCGGTGTAGAGGGCGTGCGGGCCCAGGTTGGCCACGAAGGGCCCCGGCGTTGACGTGGCCCGCCCGCCCACCCGGCGGCGGGCCTCGAGCAGGCGGACGGGGGCGCCGGCCTCGGCCGCCTCGACGGCGGCGATCAGGCCGGCCAGTCCACCGCCGACCACGGTGACCTCGGTACGAGCAGTCCCGGTCATGGGAACCTCCTGGATGTGTCGTCCCCCCCAAGAGGCGCGGAACCTCCCGGCGGTTCCGCGCCTCTTGGGGTGGTGGACGAAGCCACCGTCCGGCGAGCCCAGCGGGGTGACGCCGCCTCCCTGGAGGCGGTGCTGCGCGACCTGGCGCCCTACCTGGGGCGGATCTGCGGGGCCATCGCCCTCGACGCCGGTGACGACGCCCTCCAGGAGGCCATGGTGGCGATCGCGAGGAACCTCGGCTCGCTCCGGGAGCCGGCCGCCCTGCGGGGCTGGGCCCGCCGGATCGCCGTGCGGGAGGCGGTGCGCGCCGGTCGGGGCGGGCGGGCCGTCCCCGTCGACCCGGCCACGCTCGACCCGCTCGGTCTCGACCCCCGCACCGTCGTGCCCGACGGGACCACGGCGGTCGAGGTGCGGGCCGTGCTCGACGCCCTCCGGCCCGAGCAGCGGGCCGTGCTGGTGCTCCGCCACCTCGACGGCCTGGACGAGACCGAGATGGCCGAGGTGCTCGGCGTGGCCCGGGGCACGGTGAAGTCCCGCCTCCACCGGGCCCGGGCCGCCTTCCGCGAGAGGTGGACGGCATGACCGCCGAGACCTGGCCCACCGCCGTGCTCCGGCCCACCGGCCGGGCGCGCGCCCTCGCCGCCGGGCTGCCCGGGACCGTGATCCAGGAGGGGGTGATCGACGCGCCGTTCGACCGGGTCTGGGGCTTCGTCGCCGACCTGGAGCGCTCGGTGCCCGAGTTCGACGTCGACGTGGCCCGGATCCGCATCCTCGACCGGGACGGCACCCGCCTCCGGGTCCGGGCCCGGAGCTCGTGGCGGATGGCCGGTGTCCCGATCGGGTTCGACGTCGACCTCGAGGACGGCTGGTGCTGGATGGTGTCGCGGCCCCGGCTCTACGTCGTCGCCATGGCCGCCGAGCCCGACCCCGACGATCCCGGCCGGACCCGCTACGCCCACCTCGAGGGGATCACCGTGCGCCCCCGCGCCCTCGCCCGCGCCACCCGGTGGCGCACCCGCCACCACGTCGCCTCCGACGTCGCCGGCATCGAGCGCGCCCTGGGCCTCCGCCCCTGAGAGGATGGCCCCGATGAGGGCGCTCGTCGTGGCCGACACCCATCTGACGCCGGCCACGCTCGACCGGATGCCGGCCGAGGTCTGGACCATGGCCGCCGAGGCCGACGTCGTGCTCCACGCCGGCGACGTCCTCGACCAGGCCGTCCTCGACGCGCTGGCCACCCACGCCCCGGTCCACGCCGTGCAGGGCAACAACGACGAAGGCCGGCTGGCCCTGCCGGGGGTCGTGAGCGTCGACCTGGCCGGCACGGCGGTGGCCATGGTCCACGACTCCGGCCCGACGGCGGGCCGGCATCGGCGGATGGCCCGCCTCTTCCCCCATGCCGACGTCGTCGTGTTCGGCCACAGCCACGCCCCGCTGGTCGAGCGGGAGGGCGACGGCCCGCTGCTGGCGAACCCCGGCTCGCCCACCCACCGGCGCCGCCAGCCGGTCCACACCGTGGCCTGGCTCGACCTCGTCCCCGGCGAGCCCCCGACCGCCGAGATCGTCCCCGTCGGGCCCCTGGCCGGAGCGCTTCAGCCTCGGTAGGTGCGGAGCTCGACGAGGTTGCCGGCGGGGTCGCGGATGTAGATGCCCCGGCCCTGGCCCTGGGCGCCGGACAGGTCGGCGGGGCCGATCTCGACGTCGAAGCGCCCGCTGGCGGCCAGCTCGTCGACGTCCTCGGCCACGACCACGGCGAAGTGGTTCACGTTCTCGCCCGTCCGCTCGCCCGGGAGCACGTCGATGATCGTGGTGGCGTCGATCCGGACGGTCACGAAGATGGCCTGGCCGGCCTCGAACTCCTCGAGCCGCTCGACGGCCAGGCCCAGCTCGTCGCGGTACCACGCCACGACGGGGGCCACCTCGGGGACCTGGAGGACGATGTGATCGATGCCGGTGACGGTGAGTGGGGTCGTCATGGGGCCCAGCCTCCCACCCCGAGCTCGATGAAGCGCTCGACGGCGGCGTCGACCCCGGCCCGGTCGCCGGTGGCCAGCAGGTCGAGGAGCAGGCCGCGGTAGACGGCCAGCCCCAGACGGGCCTCGGCCCGGGCCACGGCCTCGTCGGCGCCCGCCTGCACCGCCAGCTCGACGAGCGGCGCCACCCAGTCCTCGACGATCCCGTCCAGGAACGGGGCGGCCCCGGGGTCGCCCTGCAGCGCCCGGGCGTAGAGTTCGAAGAACAGTCGCTCGAAGGGCCACAGCGCGGGGTCGGCCAGCCGGGCCCACATGGCCCGCATGACCTCGGCCGGGTCGCCGGTGACGTCGAGGTCGGCGAGGACCTCGCGCTGCTGGCGCTCGACCTCGGCGGCGATGGCGACCAGCAGACCGTCCCGCGACCCGAAGTGGTAGATGAGCATGCGGTGGCTGGTGCCGAGGGCGGCGGCCAGGCCCCGCAGCGTCAGGTCGCCGACCCCGTGGGCAGCGACGTGGGCGACCGCTCCCGCCAACAACCGC
>DASYLG010000229.1:0-4441 GCA_036009685.1 Iamia sp.
ACGTCACCGTCGAGGCCTCGCCGTCGTCGGTCGCCCACTCGAAGGCCAGCGTCCGGCCGGCCTCGACCTCGACGATCCGGCCGACGCGCTCGACGCCCTCGTCGTCCCGGACCCGGAGGGCAGCGCCGGTCGACGGGTCGAGCACGACGTCGCCACCGAGCCAGCGGGCCAGGCCGTCCTGGGTGCCGACGAGGCTCCAGGCGGCGTCACGGTCGACGTCGAGGCGGACGGAGCGGACGACACGGGTGCTGGTCTCCATGCAACCCGATGGTTGCACATGTGGCGCCGGCCTGCCTAGTCTGATCGCAGACGCAACCGATCGGTTGCGTCTCGACCACCGCCCAGGAGGCGACCGTGCTGATCCCCACCGTCATCGAGCGCACCGAGCGGGGCGAACGGGCCTACGACGTCTACTCCCGCCTGCTCCAGGAGCGGATCATCTTCTTCGGGACGGAGATCGACGCCGACGTGGCCAACGTGATCATCGCCCAGATGCTCCACCTGCAGGCCGAGGACCCCGCCAAGGACATCCGCCTCTACATCAACTCCCCCGGCGGCGACATGAACGCCCTGTTCGCGGTGTACGACACCATGAACGTCATCAGCTGCGACGTGTCGACGGTGTGCATCGGCCAGGCCGCCTCCGCCGCCGCGGTGATCCTGGCCGGCGGGGCCCGGGGCAAGCGCTTCGCCCTCCCGACGGCCCGTGTCCTCATCCACCAGCCCCACGGCGGCGCCCAGGGCCAGTCGACCGACCTGGAGCTGGCCGTCAAGGAGATGGTCCTGCTGCGCGAGCGGATGGTCCGGGCCCTCGCCGAGGACACCGGCCAGGATCCCGAGAAGATCCAGCGCGACATCGACCGCGACTTCATCCTCCGGGGCGACGAGGCCGTGGCCTACGGGCTGGTCGACGAGGTCCTCACCAAGCCCCCCGCCCCCGGCGACCCGGTCGCCGCCCGCTGACCGGGGAGGGCGTCGATACCCTCGCTCGGATGAGCGACGACGCCCTGTTCACCGTGCTCGACGACGGGCGGGTGCAGGCCACCGAGCTGTCCCGCGGGCCGTGGGATCGGCGGGCCCTGCACGGTGGTCCGGTGGCGGCGCTGGCGGCCCGGGGTCTCGAGCGGGCGCTGGCCGAGCACGCCGGGCCCGACGATCCGCCCTTCCGCCCGGCCCGGCTCACCGTCGAGCTGGAGCGGCCCGTGGGGCTCGACCCGCTGGCCATCGCCACCGAGGTCACCCGGCCGGGCCGGTCGGTGCGCACCGCCGAGCTCACGCTGCACGACGACGCCGGCCGCCGGCTGGTGCGGGCCACGCTGGTGGCCATCCGGGTCCGCCCCGAGCCGCTCGACCTGACCGGGGCAGTGCTGCCCATCGACACCCCGCCGCCCCCGCCGGGCGACCCCTCCCCCGCCCCGTGGGTGACCTACGAGGGCCGCGCCTTCCACCGCCACGCCGTGACCCACGCCTTCGTCGTCGGCTCGTTCCTCGACCTCGGCCCGTCGGTCGACTGGATCCGGCTGCGGGTGCCGGTGGTGGCCGGCGAGGAGTCCAGCCCGCTCCAGCGGGTCGCGGCGGCGGCCGACTTCGGCAACGGCGTGTCGGCCGCCGTGCCCCACGAGAGCCACACCTTCATCAACCCCGACCTCACCATCGCCCTGGTGCGCGAGGCGGTGGGCACCGCCATCGGCATCGAGGCGGTGACGCGCGTCGATGACGCGGGCGTGGGCAGCACCGAGACGGTGCTGTGGGACGAGCGCGGCCGGCTGGGCCGCGCCGTGCAGACGTTGCTGGTCGAGCCCCGCTGACGCGGGAGGGGCCGCAGCCCGGGCCGTCAGACTCGAGCGGATAGGGCCTGGTCGCGCCAGACATCTCCTCGGCAGGGCCTCGGAGAGCAGGGCACTGTGCTTCTGGGTCGCCTCGCCTGGCGGCTTGGCTCCTCAAGCCCGGCTGGCGGCCAGGTTCCGGCGCTCCGCCTCGCTCAGGCCGCCCCAGATGCCGTGGTTCTCACGGATCTGGATGGCGTACTCCAAGCAGGGCGTCTTCACCGGGCAGGTGCGACAGATCTCCTTCGCCCGGACCTCACGGGCGGCCTTCTCGTCCCGCCTCTCGAAGCTGGATGGCGGATAGAACACGGCTGAGTGCGGACCACGGCAGGCTGCTCGCAGCTGCCACTCGTCCTCGACGCGCTGTGCGCTCACTGGCGACCCCTTCCGGGCTCGGCCCCCACTGGGGGTGAGGAGCCCACCACGGGTGGATGCGGGGACAGGGCCTGTCCCTCGGAGGCCTTCGACGTTAGGACCGAGGTCACACCGGGACAAGGGAAACCTTCGCGAGCACGACGTTCCCTGTCGCGAGCGGTGCTACTCCTTGCGGGCGCGCTCTCGGTGGTCCTTGGCGCCGCCCTCGAGGGGCTCGACCTCGAGCAGGAGGCCGTCGACCTCGACGACCCGCACGGCCTCGCCGACGGCCAGCGGCGTGGCCCGGTTGGTCCGGGCCCGCCACGGCGCGCCCCGCACCCGCACCACGCCCTCGGGCGCGACCTCGGTGACGGCCTCGCCCTCCTCGCCGATCATCCAGCCCCGACCGATCGTCGGGGTCGAGAAGCGGGTGCGGACCATCGCCGGCATGGCGCCGATCACGAACACCAGCATCCCGGCGATGCCGACGAGCAGGGTGATCCACGAGAGCGAGAGCCCCTCGTAGAGCGAGAACGACCCGACCACCAGGGCCACGGTGCCGACGCCGGTCCACACCCGGGGCACGCCCGTCTGGACGTCGACGGCGTAGGCCACGACGGTCAGCACCAGCAGGCCCACGGCCCAGCCCCGGGCCGGGAGGTTGGCCATGCCGTAGCAGCCGAGGACCGTGCAGCCGGCGCCCACCACCCCGGCCACGCCGATGCCGGCGGTGAACAGCTCGAAGACGATCAGGGCCAGGCCGGCCAGCAGCAGCAGGTAGGCAACGGCGGGGCTGGACACGGTGTGGAGGAGCTGGTCGACGATGGGCAGCTTGGAGAAGACGGGGATCGAGTCACCCGCGACCTGGCGGTGGGGCCGGCCCTCGTCGTCCTCGACCACCTCGGTCTCGACCCCGTCGAGGTCGATGAGGAACGTCCCCAGGACGGGCGCCTCGCGTGAGGCCAGGCCCAGGTCGAGGGCGGTGTCGGAGTCGACGGTGCCGTCCTCGATCCGGTCGAGGTGCTCCCGGAAGGCCGGGGTGAAGCGCTCGGGGTCGACGACCGGGTCGCCCAGGTCGCCGAGGCGGCTGCCGGGGGCCACGCCGACCTCGCAGGCCACGGCCGCGAGCTGCGCCACGCCATCGGTGGCGCGGGTGCCCGACGGCCCCACCCAGACGGCGATGGGGACATCGGCGGTGCGCACCCGCTCGACCAGCTCGGCCACCCGCTCGTCGGAGACGACGGTGCCCTTGCTGTTGACCTGGAGCACCAGCCAGGAGACCTCGGCCTCCTCGGCGTCGTCGATGCTGCGATCGACGAACCGGGCCAGCACCGGGTCGAGCAGCCCGCTGACGGTCACGACCGCCAGCCGGCCACCGCCGGCCTCGGCCCGCGCCGCGCACGAGGGGGTGTCGGCGCCGGCGTCCTGGGCGCCCGCCGGGCCCCCGACCAGGGAGGCGAGCGCGAGGGCCACCAGGGAGAGGCCCAGCGCCAGAGCACCGGTCCTCCGGGTGGTGGTCGATAGCCTGCGCACCGAGATGCCTCCGATGTGTGGACGACGGTGACGGACGCCGCGGGTGCGGACCCGTTCTTCACCGCGTCTCGGGTCGTCATCGTCGCCGGGAAGGGCGGAGTCGGCAAAACGACGGTGGCCGCGGCCCTCGCCCTGGCGGCCGCCCGGCAGGGGCTGCGGGCCCTGATCGTCGAGCTGGAGGGCAAGTCCGGGCTCGCCTCGATGTTCGGCCGCGAGCCGCTCGACTACGAGGAGGTCGTCCTGGCCTCCGATGCGACCAGCGGGAGCGAGGGCGAGGTCCGGGCCCGCACCCTCACACCCGACGACGCCCTCATCGAGTACCTCGACGACGCCGGGCTGGGCCGCCTCTCGAAGCGCCTCGTCAGCTCGGGCGTGGTCGACATGGTCTCGACCGCCGTGCCCGGCCTGCGCGACATCGTCGTCCTGGGCAAGGTCAAGCAGATCGAGCAGCGGATGGCCAGCGGCGACGAGACGGCGCCCGACCTCATCGTCATCGATGCCCCCGCCGCCGGACACGCCATCACCTTCCTGCGCTCGGCGCGGGGCCTGGTCGACGCCGTGCGGGTCGGGCCCATCCGGTCCCAGGCCACCGACGTCCAGGCCATGCTCTCCGACGCCGCCCGCACCCAGGTCGTGCTGGTGACGCTGCCGGAGGAGACGCCCGTCAACGAGCTGGTCGAGACGGCCTACAGCCTCGAGGACGAGGTCGGCCTGAGCCTCGGCCCGGT
>DASYLG010000230.1:0-6950 GCA_036009685.1 Iamia sp.
CGACATCCTCCTGGGCTCGTGCGGTGCCCTCGACACGGCCCTCGACCTGGCCCTCGGGCCCGACCCCATCGTCGACTGCGACGATCGCACCGGCCCCATCCTGGGCAGCGCCGGCCCGGGCCAGCCCGGCTCCGGCCGCGACGGCGGCGGCTCGACCGAGCCCAGCGACGACGCCGCCGGCCTGCTCGGCATCTACGGCCCCGCCCTGGCCACGACGGGAGTGGGCGGATGACCGCGATGACCGGTACCGACGCCCACGAGGTGCCAGGCACCACGTGGGCCCTGGACGAGTGGCGATCACCGGTACCGACGCCCACGTGGTGCCAGGCACCTCGTGGGACCTGGTCGCGTGCGGTCGCCGTCCTGGTCGTGGCCCTCTGCGTGAGCGGGTGCAGCGTGTTCGGCGACCGCACCCAGGGCTACGAGCTCACGGCCCGCTTCGACCGGGCCGTGGGGCTCTACGCCGGCAGCAAGGTCCGGGTCATCGGCATCGACGTCGGCCGGGTGACCTCGGTCGAGCCCGAGGGCGACGGCGTGACCGTCACGCTCGACATCGACGACGACCAGGACATCCCCGCCGACGCCACCGCCACGATCGTCCCTCTCAGCCTCCTGGGCGAGCGCTACGTCCAGATCGGGCCGGCCTACACCGAGGGACCGGCCCTCGAGCCCGGCGACGAGATCGCCGACACCCGGGTGCCGGCCGAGTTCGACGAGCTGCTCCGCGGCCTCCAGGACGTCACGGGGGCGATCGACCCGGACTCCGCGTCCGACCTGATCACCGAGATGGCCACCCTGCTCGACGGCCAGGGCGAGGAGATCAGCTCGCTGCTGGAGGAGGGGGCCGGGGCGGTCGAGATCGTGGCCGACAAGGCCACCGAGATCGGCGACATCATCGAGTCGCTCGGCGGGCTGAGCGCGGCCCTCCGGGACCGGACCGGGTCGGTCGAGGAGCTGCTCCGCAACTACAACCTGCTGGCCGAGGTCCTGGTGGCCAACCGCAACGACCTCGACGCCACCATCACCCAGCTCGACCGGGCCGTCGTCGCCCTCACCGGGCTGCTGGAGCGTCACGGCCAGGACCTGCCGGCCGACGTCGAGGTCCTGACCCAGGCGGGCAGCACCCTCGAGATCAACATCGATCGGCTCCAGTCGACCCTGGCCGACACGGTCCGGCTGTTCGAGACGGCGCAGCGGGCCTACGACCCCGAGCGCCGGATGCTCCGGGTCAACAACCAGCTCAACCAGTCGCTCACCCAGGACCTCATCGCCTCCCGCCTGCGGGATCGGCTGGCCGGCATCTGCCGCCGCCTCGGCCTTCCGGTGTGCAGCGACCCCACGTCGGACTTCTTCGACGGCCTCACCGAGCTCCTGCCCGGCCTGCTCGACCCCGAGGCGCTGGCCGCCCGGGACGAGCAGACGACCACCACCACGGCCCCGCCTCCCACCACGGCGGCCCCCGACCCAGCCACGCCGACCGTCCCGCCCGTCACCGTGCCGCCCCCGCCCGATCTCGACCAGCTGCTCCAGCAGGTCCTCGACCGGATCGGCGCCCTGCTCGACGACGACCAGCGCCAGGTCCTGGCCGGCCTGGACGCCGGGCTGCTCGAGGCCATCCCCCGGCTGAGCGACGAGCAGCTGGCCGCCCTCAGCCGGCTCACCCCCGAGCAGCTGGCCCGGCTGGCCGACGTCGACCCGACCCAGCTCGGCACGGCCATCGACCGCCTCCTCACCGAGGACCCGTCGGGGCAGCTCGACCCGCTGCTCCCCGGCGCCGGCGGCACCGTGGACGGCCTCGTCGACGATCTCCTGGGCGCCCTGGGGGGTGGCTCATGAGCCCCCGGTCACGCCTGACGGCCCTGGTGACGGGGCTGGCCCTCCTGGGTGTCGCCCTGGCCGGCTGCTCCCGCGGCGACGACGGGCGCATCCAGGCCTCCGCCGTGTTCGACGACGTGTCCGACCTGGCCAACGGGGCACCGGTGCAGATGTCCGACGTCCGCATCGGCCAGGTCACCGGCATCGACCTGACCAAGGACCATCGGGTGAGGGTCCGGGTCGCCTTCGACGAGGACGTGGCCGTGCCCGCCGCCGTCCAGGCCCGTCTCCGCCGCACCAGCGCCCTGGGCGAGAAGTTCGTCGAGCTGCGCCCCCTCGACCGCTCCGACAACGCCCCCCGCCTGGAGGACGGGGCCACCATCGACCAGGCCGTCGTCGTCCCCGACGTCGAGGACCTGGTGGCCTCGGGCACCGAGCTGTTCACCTCGATCAGCGCCTCCCAGCTGGCCGTGATCATCGAGGAGAGCGCCAACTCGGTCGAGGGCCGGGCCCCCGACCTGGCGCTGCTGCTGACCCGCCTCGAGACCGTCACCGAGGGCTACGCCTCCCGCACCGACACGCTCACCCAGCTGATCGACGACATCGGCCAGCTGGCCAGCGACGTGGCCCCCTCGGCCGAGGCCCACGCCGAAGCCCTGTCGAACCTGGCCGAGAGCACCGAGATCCTCGACGAGGCATCCGACGACCTGCTGGCCACCATCGAGTCGCTGACCACCCTGGCCAAGGAGGGGGCCGACATCCTCCAGACCCACTTCGACCGGATCTCCCTCGGTCTGCGCTCGCTCCGCGCCGCCACCCGCGCCGTCGCCTCGGAGCAGGCGGCCCTGGGCCGGATCCTCACCTTCCTGCCCCAGCACAACACCCGGGTGCCCAGCATCCTCCAGGGCGACTTCGGCCAGGTGATCGGCGACATCATCATCTGCGGCCTGCCCGGCGGTGGCGAGATCGACGGCGACCGGCTGAACGACTGCGACGGATGAGGACACCGTGAACCGCCGTCTGACCATCAACCTCGTGACCTTCTTCGCCATCGCCGCGGCGGTGATCGGCTACGGGTTCTTCAACCTGTTCGGCAACCCCTTCCGCGAGCCCGTCACCCTGGTCACCGAGATGCCCGAGACGGCCGGCCTGCGCCCCGGCTTCAGCGTCACCCTCGACGGCGTCGTGGTCGGCACGGTCGACCGGGTCGAGCTGGCCGACGAGGGCGTCGACATCACCATCGAGCTCGACGAGGGCGTCGAGGTCCCCGGGGATGCCGAGGCCCGCATCGTCCGGGCCAGCGCCATCGGCGAGCAGCGGATCGACCTGTCGCCGACCGAGGGGGGCGACGCCCCGCCGTACCCCGACGGGTCCCGTGTCCCGGCCGCCGAGGACGCCGTGCCCCCCAACGTCGAGGAGGTCATCACGACCGTCCAGGAGCTCCTCCAGGCGCTCCCGACCGAGGACCTCAACACGGTGATCAGCGAGAGCGCCACCGCCCTCCGGGGCCGGTCGGGCGACATCCACTCGCTCATCCGCTCGACCGAGATCATCACCACCGAGCTGCTCCGGCGCGACGACGACCTGCGGGCCCTGTTCGAGAACGCCCCGCCGGCGCTCGACGGCCTCACCGATGCGGGTGACCAGATCCGCGCCGTCGTCGAGAACACCCGCCTGGTGACGGCGATCCTGGCCGACCGGCGCACCGACATCGTCGATCTGCTCCGCGACGGCACCACCCTGTCCGAGCTGGCCAACCCCATCCTGATGGAGAGCCGGGCCGACCTCGACTGCCTGATCGGATCCCTCGGCACCCTGGTCACGGCCCTCGACGGCCAGTCCCTGACCGACCTCGACCGCGGCCTCCAGTTGTCCGACACCTTCTTCGGGGTGATCGACGACGTGGCCGTCAAGGGCCACACCAAGGACGTGGGCCACGGGGGCGGCACCCGCGACGACCAGACCTGGCTCCGCACCCGCCTCCTGCTCCCACCCCCAGGGCCCCCGGCGCTGGCCTACGACCCCAAGATCGGCACCCCCACGACCCGCCTCGGCCAGGCCTGCGAGTCGCCCCTCGGCGGCGGCACCGGCGCCCCGACCCAGGACGATCCCGCCCCGGTCGAGGCCGGCGGCCGGATCATCGACGCCAACGGCCAGCCCGTCGACGGCGAGCTGGCCGCCGGTCCCGGGAGCGGAGCCGGGACGGGGCAGCAGGAGCCGGCGTCGAGCACGTCGAACCCACCCCTGATCCCCATCGTCGCCCTCGGCGTCGGGGGTGCGGTGCTCCTCTGGATCGCCGGCCCCCGGGCCCGTCGCCCCCGGAGGAACCCCTCGTGAGCCCCACTGCCCCCACCACCCCGGCGCCGACGCCCGGGACCCGCAAGGCCCGCTCGTCGGCCTCCGACGCCGACGCCGACGCACCGGCCTCCGAGTCCCCCGAGGGCACCTCGATCTCCGAGGACGGGACGCAGACGCCGGTCGCCCGCACGGGGAGCACCCGCGGCGACGGCTCCTCACGACGCTCCCGGGGGGCGGCCAACCCGCTGCCCTCGGCCGGCACCGTGTGGAAGGTCCTCGCCGTCCTCGGGCTCCTCGGCACCATCGGCTTCGGCCTGGCCTGGAGATCCGCCGACTCACACGCCACCACCAAGGATGGACTGGCCCCCGAGGTCATCGACATGCGCACCGCCGGGCGAGAGTTCGCCATCGCCCTCACCAACTTCGACGCCAGCACCATCGACGCCGACTTCGACCGGATCGTCGACTTCGCCACCGGCGACTTCGCCGACGAGGCCGACCGCTTCTACGACGAGGAGATCCGCTCCCAGCTCCGCGAGGCCCAGGCCACCAGCCGCAGCGAGATCCGCGACATCTACGTCCAGAGCTTCAGCGGCGACACCGGCCTCGTGTTCTTCACCGCCGACCAGACCATCGCCAACAACCTCAGCCCCCAGCCCATCACCGACACCCTGCGGGTCGAGCTCGGGATGGTCCGGGTCGAGGGGGAGTGGAAGATCCGCACCGTCGAGGTCCTCGACGCCCCCGCCGGCAGCCAGCTCGATGCGTCGGGCCTGGAGGACGAGGCGGGGGCCGAGCCGGCGGCGCCCACGGACGAGACCGATCCGGGCTCGACGACCACCGTCGCCGACGGCTAGGGAGGGGCCCGGCGCCCGGGCATGACGGACGCCACGTCGCACCCGGCCCCGGGTGCGTTGCAACGGGCGGGGCGCGGCCTATGATCCGCCGCGATCGCCCAACCCGCAAGGCTGCCGAAGGACCCCATGGCTGACGAAGACCCGACCGCCGACGACGACGTCGACATCGACGAGGAAGAGCTCGACGAGGACGAGGTCGACATCGACGAGGAGGACATCGACGAGGACGACGACGACGACCTGGTGGTCGACGCCGACGTCGTCATCGACGACGTCCTCGCCGACGAGGACGACGAGGAGGAGGCCGCCCCCGAGGCCGAGCCCGCCGCGGCCGTCACCAAGGGCAAGGCCAAGGCCGACGGCGAGGACGACGAGGAGGACGAGGACGAGCCCGACCCCGACGACGTCGAGGAGGACCTCGACCAGATCCTCAAGGACCGCATCGCGGCCAACGACGACGACGATGACGACGACGAGGACGCCCCCGTCGTCGACACCACGCCGGCCGAGCCCGGCGGCCGCGTCCAGCCCAAGCGCCCCGGCGAGTTCACCTGCCAGTCCTGCTTCCTCGTCAAGCCCCCCAGCCAGCTCGCCGACGCCGACCTCCAGTTTTGCCTCGACTGCGTCTGAGACTCTCGACAGGAAGCTCGCTGCGCTCGCTTCCTTCCTCGAGCTGACGGTCCCTCGCTTCGCTCGGGGCTGTTCTCACGGCCTCCGCCTCGTTCCTCGCCTCCGGCCGTCCCTTCCTGGGGGAGACCCCAGACCCCCAGACCCCCAGCGCCTGCGGCGGGCAGCCGATCTCCCGCGGGAGATCCTGTCGCTCCGCACGTGAGCATCCTCTGGGCCTCGTCCTCGGCATTCGTGATTTCGGGAGGGATGGGAGGTCTGGGAGGATGGCCTCGTGAGCGAGGATCGGAAGCCTTCTGTGGAGGCCGCGCTGGACCTGTTCGTGTATGCGCCGCTGGGGTTTGCGCTCGAGGCCCGAGGGCTGCTCCCCAAGTTCGTGGAGCGGGGCAAGAACCAGGTGACGATGGCCAGGATGGTCGGCCAGTTCGCCGTCCAGCAGGGCCAGGTCGAGGCGAGCAAGCGGCTGGGACCGGTCCAGGAGCAGGTCGAGACGGTCCTGGCCGACCTGGGCCTGGTGCCCCGGCCGGCCCCGTCGGCGTCGTCCGCCACGACGTCGACCACCCCGACGACCGACACCGAGCCGGCCCCGGCCCCCGTCGTCGAGCTGGTCCCCGAGCCCGCCGCCGAGGTCACCCCGGCCGACCCGTCGGACCTGGCCATCCCCGACTACGACAGCCTGGCCGCCAGCCAGGTCGTCCCCCGGCTCCGGGCCCTCGGGGCCGACGAGCTCGAGGCCGTGCGGGCCTACGAGGCCACCGGTCGGGGCCGCAAGACCATCCTCAACCGCATCGCCCAGCTCCAGGCCGGATAGCACCCCCGTGGAGGAGGTGCGGGTCGCCACCGAGGACGACCTCCCCGAGCTGGTGCGCCTGGCCGAGCTGGCCCGAGCCGAGCTGGGGGAGGAGCGGGGCGGGCCCATGTGGCAGCTCCTCCACGGCCGTCCCGACCCGCTGCCGGCCACCCTCGTCGCCGACCTCACCGAAGCGGCCAGCGACGCCGGCATCGTCTTGATCGGGCACTACGCCGGCGCCCCCGCCGCCTACGCCGCCGCCCACCGCGAGCTGCTCGGCGACGGCACCTCCATCGCCGTCGTCAGCGACGTCTTCGTCGAGCCCGGCTTCCGGGCCGTCAACCTGGGCGGGGCCCTGATGGAGGCGCTCATCGCCTGGGCCCGCGCCCATGACTGCCGGGGGATCGACGCCCTCGTCCTGCCGGGCATGCGCAACAGCAAGAACTACTTCGAGCGCTTCGGCCTCACCGCCCGGGCCATCCTCGTCCACAAGGACCTGCGCACCGCCCCGGCCGAGGACCCGGCATGAGCCGCGTGCTGCCCGTCCTCGGCGTCTCGGCGGT
>DASYLG010000231.1:0-7222 GCA_036009685.1 Iamia sp.
ATCGTCGGAGAGGAACTTGGCCAGCAGCGGGGTCAGCACCGGCCCCGGGCACAGGGCGTTGACCCGGATGCCGGAGCGGCCGTAGATCACCGCCATCTCGCGGGTCATGGCCAGCACCGCCCCCTTCGAGGTGGTGTAGGCGAGCTGGGGCGTGGCCGCTCCGACGTGGGCCACGAAGCTGGCGACGTTGATGATCGAGCCCCCGCCGCTGGCCTCCATGGCCGGGATGCCGGCCCGGCAGCAGCGCCACGAGCCGGCCACGTTGACGTCCATCGTGGTGGCCCACGTCTCCTCGGACGTCGTGGTCACCCCGTCGTCGTCGGCCAGGCTGACGCCGGCGTTGTTGTAGAGGATCGTCAGCCCACCGAAGGCCTCGACGGTGGCCGCCACGGCGGCGTCGATGCTCGCCCCGTCGGTGACGTCGGCGACGATCGAGATGGCATCGCCCCCGGCCGCGGTGACGGCGGCGACGGTCTCGTCGCAGCCCTTGAGGTCCATGGCGGCGACCTTGGCCCCCTCGGCCGCGAACATCTCGCTGGCCACGCGGCCCATGCCCCCGGCGGCGCCCGTGATCAGCGCCACCTTGCCGTCCAACCGACCCATTCCTGCTCCCTCGCTCGACCTCTCCCCGTGCCGGGCGGCAGGAGGACCGGCCGTATGATGCCGCGTCCCCGCACGGGCGGAGGACACGAGCCGCCGGAGGCCCCGCCGCACATGTCCGACACCCACCTCCTCGTCGTCTCCGGAGCGCGCCGCGAGGCGGCCGAGGGCACGACCCGCGACGTGATCGCGCCGGCCACCGGCCAGCCCTTCGCCACCGTGGCCCAGGCCGGGCCGGCCGACGTCGAGCAGGCCATCGCCGCCGCCTTCGGGGCCTTCGGCGACGGCCAGGGCGAGTGGCCCCGCACCAGCGCCACCGAGCGGGGCCGGGTCCTGGCCCGGGTCACCGCGCTGCTCCGCGAGCGGTCCGAGGAGATCGCCGAGCTCGAGGCCACCGGCGCCGGCCACCCCATCGGCGACGCCCGCTGGGAGGTCGAGGCGGCGGCCCGCACCTTCGAGTACTACGCCGGGTTCGCCAACAAGCAGCTGGGCGCGACCTACCCGGTGATGGACGGCGGCATCGCCCTGACCCTGCGCGAGCCGGTCGGCGTGTGCGCCCTCATCGTGCCGTGGAACTTCCCGCTGCTGATCGCCACCTGGAAGGTCGCGCCCGCCCTGGCCTGCGGGAACCCGATCATCCTCAAGCCGGCATCGCTGACCCCGCTCACCGCCCTCGTGCTGGGCGACATCCTGGTCGAGGCGGGCGTGCCGGCCGACGCCGTGCACGTCCTCGCCGGTCCCGGCGCATCGCTGGGCGACCTCATCGTCGGCGACCCGCGTGTGGCGAAGGTCGGCTTCACCGGCGAGACCGCCACCGGGGCCCACATCCTCAAGCAGTCGGCCGACACCATCACCCGGGTCAGCCTCGAGCTCGGAGGGAAGTCGGCGAGCGTCGTGTTCGCCGACGCCGACGTCGAGAAGGCCGCCGCCGCCACGCCCATGGCCGTGTTCGGCAACGCCGGCCAGGACTGCTGCGCCCGCAGCCGGATCCTCGTCGAGCGCCCCGCCTACGACACCTTCGTGGCCGCGTTCGCGGCGGCGACGGAGAAGGTCGTCGTGGGTGAGCCCCTCGACGACGCCACCGAGATGGGGCCGATGGTCAGCGCCGGCCAGCGCCAGGTCTCGCTCGACTACCTCGGCATCGGCGCCGGCGAGGGCGCCCGCCTCGTCACCGGCGGCGAGGCCCTCGACCGCCCCGGCTTCTACCTCTCCCCCGCCGTGGTCGCCGACGTCGACAACACCATGCGCATCGCCCGCGAGGAGATCTTCGGCCCCGTCGCCTCGGTCATCCCCTTCGACGACGAGGACGAGGCCATCCGCATCGCCAACGACTCCGACTACGGCCTGTCGGGCTCGCTGTGGACGGGCTCGTCGACCCGCGCCATCCGGGTGGCCAAGCGGCTGCGCACCGGCACCCTCTCGGTCAACACCCACTCGTCGGTGCGGGTCGAGACGCCCTTCGGCGGGATGAAGCAGAGCGGCCTCGGCCGCGAGCTCGGCCCCGCCGCCATGGACCTCTACTCCGAGTCCCGCACCGTCTACTTCGCCGAGGACTGAGCACCCGCCAGGCGGACCACGAGGTGCCAGGCACCTCGTGGTCGTCAGTCGAGGTCGGCGGGGGGCCAGGTGGGGTCGAGCTGGCGGAGGAAGAGGGCGCAGCGCTCGGCCTCGTCGTCCTCGCCGATGCGGGCGGCGGCCCGCTCGAGGCCGTGGAGGGCCCGCAGGAAGCCCCGGTTGGTGGGGTGGTCCCAGCGCACGTAGCCGGTGCCCCGCCAGCCGTTCTGCCGCAGCGTGTCGAGGCCCCGGTGGTAGCCGACCCGGAAGGCGGCGTAGGCCTCGACGTCGTCGCGGCCCAGCTGGCCCAGCCGGGCCCAGCCGTCGAGGAACCGGGGGAAGCGGGCGACCACGGCGGCGACGGCCGTGCGTCGGTCGTCGGGGGCGGCGGGCTGGCCCTCGAGGGCGGCGGCCAGGGCGGCGCGGGCCTCGTCGGGCTCGGGGGCCAGGACGGTCTCGGGCGGTCCCGACGGGCTGAGGGAGATCGGCTGGTCGCTCATCGCTCGACCCTACGACCGGGGGACGCGAAGAGGGCGGGCCCGGTGGGCCCGCCCTCTTCGGAGGTCTTCAGCCGGTGTGGCTGATCAGTCGCCGGAGATCGAGTCGCCGACGGTCGAGAACTTCTCGGCGCCGCTCTTGCCGAGGAAGGTCACGGCAACGATGCAGACGACGGCGATCAGGGCCACGAGCAGCGCGTACTCGACGAGCGAGGCGCCCTTCTCGGTGTCGCCGAAGCGAGCCCGGACGTAGCTGCTGACGAAATCCCACTGGGTGCTGAGCATCGGGGTGTTCTCCTGTTGAGGTGAGTGCGCCACCCCGGTTCCCGGGGCGCTGACGGTGTGTCCCCACTCCTTCGGCACGACGGTCACGGTCCGTGATGGGTCGTTCGACTCATTTGTCCCGGAAAACCGCCGGGAGATCACTCCGAGGCGCTCAGCTCCTGGTCAGAGGGGTCATCGGCCACCGTCGCGGGGCGCAACCGCTCCCGCAGCAGGGCATCGCTGGCCTGGTAGGCGCTGGCCATCAGGGCGGCGGAGTGGCTGAAGTCGTTGAACCGGCCGGCGGGGGCGTCGCCGGTCGGGAGCACGATGGCCTCGACCGAGGCCGGGAGCTCGGCCATGTCCCGCCGGAAGCGGGCCCGGCGGGCGATCCAGTAGGCGTGGAGGGCCATGTCGAAGGGCCGCTTGGGCTCGGGCCGGGGCCGGTCGAAGCCGCCCACGTGGAGGACGTAGATCGTCGTCGCCCCCATCTCGACGGCCCGGGTGACGGGGACGTCGTTGACCACGGCGCCGTCGATGTAGCGCACCCCGTCGATCTCGACCGGCGGGAGCATGGCCGGCAGGGCGGCCGACGCCAGGATCGGCTCGACCAGCGAGCCGGTGGAGAACCACACCTCCCGGGCGGCGACGATGTCGGTGGCGACGCACTGGAACGGCACCTTCAGGTCCTCGAAGCGCCCCTCGGGCAAGACGTCCTCGATGAGGTTGCGCAGACCCTCGTTGCCGTGGACCGAGACGCCCCGGCGGGCCAGCTGGACCGTGGTGGGCAGCAGGCCGGCGGGCAGGACGTCGCGGGACTCGAGCTCGAGCCACAGCTCCTGGAGCCGCCCGACCATGGCCAGCGACGGGTCGGCGGCGATCCCCGCACCGTTCAGGGCGCCGACCGAGCAGCCGAGGACCAGGTCCGGGAGGATGCGCTGCTCGAGCAGGGCCCGGAGCATCCCGACCTGGAGGGCCCCGAGGTTGCCACCGCCGCTGAGCACGAACGCCGTCTTGGGGCCGCTCCCCCGCCGCCGCAGCCGGTCCCGCAGCGGCGCCAGACGACCGGTCAGCCCCGTGAGCGGAGCCAGCCCACCCGCCGGCCCGCTCATGACCTCCGGCTCGCCTCGTCGTGCCCGTCCACGGGTCCGAGGGTAGGGGCCGCGACCACCGGTCCCGTCGCACCGACGCTCCCCCCTACGCTCCCGGCCCGTGGAGCTCCTGCTCGTCCGTCATGCCCTGCCCGTCCGCATCGAGGGCGTCGGTGGCCCCGCCGACCCGCCGCTCTCGGCCGAGGGGCGGGACCAGGCCGGGGTGCTGGCGGCGGCCTGGTCCGCCGGCGTCGACGCGGTGTGGGCCAGCCCGCTGCTCCGGGCCCGGGAGACCGCCGCCCCGCTGGCCGCCGCCCTCGGCGTCGAGGTCGCCGTCGACGACGACCTGGCCGAGATGGACCGCGACGCCGATGCGTACATCCCGCTCGAGGAGCTGCGGGAGGACCCGACGGCGTGGGCCGAGGCCGTCGAGGCCTGGGTCGGACCGGGTGGCGAGGAGCTGCGGGCCGCCTTCCGTCGGCGGGTCGTGGCCGCCGTCGATCGGATCGTCGCCGCCCACCGGGGCCAGCGGGTGGCGGTGGTGTGCCACGGCGGCACCATCAACGCCGCCCTGGCCGAGGTGCTGGGTCTGGGCCAGCAGCTCTTCTTCGAGCCCGGCTACACGAGCGTCAGCCGGGTCCTGGCCAGCGCGGGCGGCGTCCGCCAGCTCCAGAGCGTCAACGAGATGTGGCACTGGGACCGTCGGGCTACTTGACCCACCGGTCAAGTAGCGTCGGGGCCATGACCGACCTGGCCGCTCACCCGTCGACCACCGCCACCGATCCCGACGAGGCCCGGGTGCGGGAGGCGGCCGAGAAGCTGATCGCCGACCATCCCCCGGCGAGCACCGACCCCGTCACCTTCCTGGGCGCCCAGTTCGACGCCGGGCTGGCGTGGGTCCACTTCTCCGATGGCCACGGCGGGCTCGGCCTCCGGCCCAAGCTCCAGGGCGTGGTGTCCGCGGTCCTGGCCGGCACCGGCGCCCCCAGCCCCCTCGCCCGCAACCCCATCGGCCACGGGATGGGGGCGCCGACGGTGTTCGCCCACGGCTCCGAGGCCCAGCGCCAGCGCTACCTCCGCCCCCTCTTCACCGGCGAGGAGGTGTGGTGCCAGATGTTCAGCGAGCCCGGAGCCGGCAGTGACGTGGCCAGCCTCGGCACCCGGGCCGTGCGCGACGGCGACGAGTGGATCGTCAACGGCCAGAAGGTGTGGACCACCGTCGCCCACCTGTCGCGCTGGGGGATGCTCGTCGCCCGCACCGACCCCGACCAGCCCAAGCACAAGGGCCTCACCTACTTCGTGGTCGACATGCACGCCCCCGGCGTCGAGGTCCGGCCGCTCTACCAGATCACCGGCGAGGCCGAGTTCAACGAGGTGTACTTCACCGACGCCCGCGTCCCCGACGCCGAGCGGCTGGGCGACGTGGGCGACGGCTGGCGGGTCGCCATCACCACGCTCATGAACGAGCGGGTGTCGATCGGCGGCGGCATCCCGCCCAAGGGCACGGGCCTCATCCAGACCGCGGTGCGCGCCTGGAAGGACGCCGGCCGGCCCGGCGGCGCCGTCCAGGACGAGCTCATGCGGCTGTGGTCGCGAGCCGAGGTGCTGCGCCTCACCAACTGGCGGGCGTCGCAGAACCGGGCCGTCGGCACGCCGGGGCCCGAGGGCTCGATCGGCAAGTCGGCCTCGGCCGAGCTCAACAAGGCCATCACCGAGTTCGCCGTCGACGTGATGGGGCCGCAGGGGATGCTGATGCCCGGCGGCTTCCCGAAGATCCGTCCCGAGCACGCCCTCGACCTCTCGACGCCCCAGAAGGCGTTCCTCCGCTGCCGGGCCAACTCGATCGAGGGCGGCACCACCGAGATCATGAAGAACATCCTGGGTGAGCGGGTCCTCGGCCTCCCCGGCGACGTCCGCGTCGACAAGGACCGTCCCTGGACCGAGGTGCCTCGCTGACGGCCCCGAACCCAGGCCCACGAGGTGCCAGGCACCTCGTGGGCGCTCCCCGGAGGGTCAGTTCAGGCGGGCGCGCCAGCGGTCGGCCTTGCCCCGGAGGGCCTCGGGCTCCATGCCGGCGCCCCCGGCCTCGGCCAGGGCCTCGAGCTCGTCGGCGGCCCGGTCGAAGGCGCCGCTGCGGGCCAGGGCGGCGGCCAGCGTCCCCTTCTCGGCCACGGGCACACCGGGCACCAGGGTGCGCAGGCCCAGGGCGACGGCCTCGTCCCGGTGGCGGGAGTCGGCCCGGTAGCGGTTGGCCAGGTTGGCCAGGATCCGGGCCACCACGGCCCGGGGACCGATCGGTCGCAGATGGCGGTCCTCCCACGGCACGCCGTCGCCATGGACCTTCAGGTAGAGGGCCCGGGCGTCGGCCGGGGTCACGTGGGGCCGGCGGTGGAAGGGATCGGCCAGCTGGGCCGGGGGCAGGGTCCCGTCGCTGACCAGGACGTGGCCCGGCATCCCCACCACATGGGCCTCGACGCCCACCCGGCGGCCCACCTCGACGGCGACGACGGCGAGGAGGATCGGCAGGCCACGGCGCCGGCGGACGACGTCGGGCAGGAGAGAGGCGGCGGGCGAGGCGTAGTCGGACGGGTCGCCACCGAGGCCGAGATCGGCGAGGTGGGCCACCACGCCCTCGACGGTGTCGGCGCTGACCCCCTTGGCCAGGTCGTCGAGCCCGGCCCGCACCGCGACCAGGTCGGTGCCGTCGGCATCGGCGCCCACCGCGAAGTGGGCGGCGACGATGGTGCACAGCTCGTCGAACGGGAGCGGGGTCGGCCCCGGCTTCACGAGCGCGGCGAAGCGCGCCGTCAGGCCCGCGGGATGCGGGGGTCGGGGCTGCGGGGGGTCGGGATCCACGACCAGCGCAGTCTGCCCGTCCGGCCCGAACGCCGCTCCGGGACCCGACCGCCGGGTAGGTTCGGCGCCGTGGCCAGCAGCTGGGCGTTCCTCGACCACGACGGCCCCCTGGCCTTCGCCCACCGCGGGGCGCACCGTCCCGAGGGGCCGGGCGAGAACACCATGGCCGCCTTCGCCGCCGCCGTCGACCTCGGCTACTCGTACCTCGAGACCGACGTCCACCTCACCGCCGACGGCGTGGTCGTCGCCTTCCACGACGACCACCTCGACCGGGTGACCGACATGACCGGCGCCATCTGCGACCTCACCTGGGACGAGGTGCAGCGGGCGAAGGTCGGCGCCGACGGCGACCCGGTCCCCCGG
>DASYLG010000232.1:0-7728 GCA_036009685.1 Iamia sp.
CGACGCGCTCGGCGTCACGCCCCACTCGGGGTCGTCCTCGTCGGGGTTGCGCTTGATCTCGTTGAGGCGGTCCATCACGTGGAGGCCCTCGAAGGCGTCCTTGCCGTAGAAGACCCGACCGTCGTAGACCTCGCGCAGATCGCGCTCGACGTAGGTGCGGGTGAGGGCGGCCCCGCCCAGCAGGACCGGCATGTCGAGGGCGCGGGAGTTCAGCTCCTCGAGGTTGTCCCGCATGATCAGCGTCGACTTCACCAGCAGGCCGCTCATGCCGATGGCGTCGGCCTCGACCTCCAGCGCCTTCTCGATCATGTCGCCGATGCCGACCTTGATCCCGATGTTGTAGACCTCGTAGCCGTTGTTGGTGAGGATGATGTCGACGAGGTTCTTGCCGATGTCGTGGACGTCGCCCTTCACCGTGGCCAGCACGATGCGACCCTTGCGGGCCTCGCCCTCGACCTTCTCCATGTGCGGCTCGAGGTGGGCCACCGCGGCCTTCATGGTCTCGGCCGACTGGAGCACGAAGGGCAGCTGCATCTCGCCCTTGCCGAAGAGGTCGCCGACCACGCGCATCCCGGCGAGGAGCACGTCGTTGACGATGGCGAGCGCGGTCAGGCCCCCGGCCATGGCGGCGTCGAGCTCGGCGGTGAGGCCCTCGCGGTCGCCGTCGATGATGCGCTGGCTGAGCCGCTTCTCGATGGTCCAGTCGGAACGGTCCTCCTTCACGACCTCCTGCACCTTCACGTCGGCGAAGATGTCCAGCAGCTTGTGGAGCGGGTCGTAGTCGGCCTGGCCATCCGACAAGACGCCCTCGGCGCCACGCCGGTCGTAGATCAGGTCGAGGCAGACGTCGCGCTGCTCGTCGGGGATGCGCGAGATCGGGAGGATCTTGGAGGCGTGGACGATGGCCGAGTCGAGGCCGTGCTTGGTCGACTCGTGGATGAAGATCGAGTTGAGGACGTGGCGGGCCGCCGGGTTGATGCCGAAGCTGACGTTGGAGACGCCAAGCGTGGTGTGGCAGCCCGGGAACTCCTCCTTGATCAGCTTGATGGCGTCCATGGTGGCCATGGCGTCCTTGCGCAGGTCGTCGTCGCCGGTGGTGAGCGGGAAGGTGAGGGCGTCGAAGATGAGGTCCGACTCCTCGAGGCCGTAGGTGTCGCGGGCGAGGGCGACGATGCGCCGGGCGATCCGCATCTTCCACTCGACGTCGCGGGCCTGGCCCTCCTCGTCGATCAGCAGGCAGATCACCGCCGCGCCGTAGTCGCGGGCCAGCGAGAAGACCCGGTCGAGCCGGCTGCCCTCGGCGAAGCCGTCCTCGAGGTTGGCGGAGTTGAGGATGGCCCGGCCGCCGACGTGCATGAGGCCGGCCTCCATCACCTCGGGCTCGGTGGAGTCGAGCACGAGGGGGGCGTTGGCCTGGGTGGCGAAGCGGCTGGCCACCTCGTCCATGTCGCCGGTGCCGTCGCGGCCCACGTAGTCGACGCAGACGTCGAGGACGTGGGCGCCCTCCTTGATCTGGGCGTTGGCCATGGCGACGGTGGTGTCCCAGTCGCCGTCGAGCAGCGCCTTCTTGAACTTCTTCGACCCGTTGGCGTTGGTGCGCTCGCCGATCATCAGGAAGCTGGCGTCCTGCTCCAGCGGGACGGCGCTGTAGATCGACGTGACGCTGGCCTCGTACTCGGGCGTGCGGCTCGCCGGGGTCAGGCCCGGGGCCATCTCGGCGAGGAGCGCGATGTACTCGGGCGTGGTGCCACAGCAGCCGCCGATGACCTGGACGCCGAACTCCTCGACGAAGCGGCGCTGGTGGTCGCGCAGCTCGGTGGCGGTGAGGTCGTAGTGCATGGCCCCGTCGACGACCGACGGCAGGCCGGCGTTGGGCAGGCAGGAGATCGGGGTGCGGGCGGCCGCCGAGAGGTGGCGCAGGTGCTCGCCCATCTCCGAGGGCCCGGTGGCGCAGTTGAGCCCGACGATGTCGACCTTCAGCGGGTCGATGGCGGCCAGGGCGGCGCCGATCTCGGTGCCGAGGAGCATGCGGCCGGTGAGCTCCATGGTGACCTGGCACTGGATGGGCACCTGGCGGCCCTCGGCCACCATGGCCCGGCGGGCGCCGATGACGGCGGCCTTCACGGCCAGCAGGTCGAAGTGGGTCTCGAGGATGAAGAGGTCGACCCCGCCCTCGAGCAGGCCGCGGCAGGCCTCCTCGTAGGCATCGCGCAGGGCGGCGAAGCGGATCTGGCCGAGCGAGGGGGACTTGGTGCCCGGGCCGAGCGAGCCGGCCACGAACCGGGGCCGGTCCGGCGTGGAGAACCCGTCGGCCACCTCGCGGGCGATGCGGGCGTTGGCCAGGGCGATCTCGTGGGCCCGCTCGGGGACGTCGTACTCGCCGAGCGGCACGGCGAAGGCGCCGAAGGTGTTGGTCTCGACGACGTCGGCGCCGACCTCGAGGTAGGCGGTGTGGAGGGCGGCGACCACGTCGGGGCGGGTGACGCCGAGGATGTCGGTACAGCCCTCGAAGGCGGGGCCGCCGTAGTCGTCCAGGCTCAGGTCCTGGGTCTGCATCCAGGTGCCCGTGGCGCCGTCGTAGACGACGACTCGCTCGCGGACAGCATCGAGGAAAGCACTGCTGGAGCCCATCGGACCAGGCTACCGAGGCCCCTCCGGGCCCCGATCATCGGTTCTCGTCGGCTCCGTCGTCGGTGGGCGCCGGGGCGGTGAGGCGCTCGCGCTCCTCGGGCGTGATCGACCTCAGGAGGAGCACGGCGGTCACCCCGACCGCGACGGCGACCACGATCAAGCCGATGCCCAGCCCGGCCGAGCCGCTGGTGACGAGGACGGTGATGCCGCCCAGCAGGGCGACGATGGCCCCCACGAACAGGCCCACCATCAGGTCGGCGCGGCGGCGGGCCGCCGCCGTCCCATCGGACGCGGTCGGGTCGGTCATCGGCCCAGCGTCGCACGGGGCGCCGCCGATCGGGGGGATGGACAGGCCCCCCTTACACTCGCCGGATGCGGATCATCGAGGCCAGCCAGGTCGCCGACGTGCGGGCCGGCGAGATCCCCCGGCACCTCGGCGTGATCATGGACGGCAACGGGCGGTGGGCCCAGATGCGCTCGCTCACCCGGTCCCAGGGCCACGCCGCCGCCGAGGACGCCGTCGTCGCCACCGTCGACGCCTGCCTCGACCTGGGCGTCGAGTGGGCGTCGGCCTACGCCTTCTCCACCGAGAACTGGACGCGCGAGATGGAGGAGATCGCCTTCCTCATGCGCTTCGACGAGTGGCTGCTGCGCAAGGAGCGGCGTGACGAGCTCAACGAGAAGGGCGTCCAGATCCGCTTCTGCGGCCGGCTCGACGACCCCCGCATCCCGGCCGACTCCCGCGACTGGCTCTACGAGACCGCCGAGCTCACGGCCCACAACACCAGGATGATCCTGGCCATCGCCTTCAACTACGGCGGCCGGACCGAGATCGTCGACGCCTGCCGGCGGCTGGTGTCGGCCGGCGTGGCGCCCGAGGAGATCACCGAGGAGCGGCTCTCGGCCGAGATGTACGCCCCCGACATGCCCGACCTCGACCTGGTGATCCGCACCTCCAGCGAGCACCGCACGTCGAACTTCTTCCCCTGGCAGGCCACCTACGCCGAGCTGGTGTTCATGGACACCCTGTGGCCCGACTTCCGCGAGGGCCACCTCTACTCCGCCGTCGCCGAGTACCAGGCCCGCCGCCGCCGTCTCGGCGCCGCGACCGCGCGGTAGCTGCCCCTGACGCCCACGAGGTGCCAGGCACCACGTGGGCATCGGTACCGGTGATCGCCACACATCCACCTCCCACGTGGTGCCTGGCACCTCGTGGGATCGTCGTCGCGCGTGCAGCACCGCTCCGACTCGATGGTCCACCACACCTGCTCGGTACGCTCCTGCCATGACCCCGGCCGATCTCGCGGTGCTCCTCGGCCTCCCGGACCTGGCCGCCGGTCTCGCCGCCGTCGAGGACGCCCTCGACCGGGCGATCGTGGTCGAGCGGGACGAGATCGAGTCACCGGCCCGGCGCGTCGTCCTCGGTGGGGGCAAGCGCCTGCGCCCGGCCCTGGCCATCGCCTGTGCGGCGGCGGCCACCGGTGGTGGCGACGAGCTGGGCGTCGATCCCGCCGTCGTGGCCGGAGCGACGGCCGTCGAGCTGGTCCAGGCCGGCTCGCTGGTGCACGACGACATCATGGACGAGGCCGGCGAGCGCCGGGGCGTGCCCACCATCAACGCCGTCGAGGGCCCCAACCAGGCACTGCTCGTCGGTGACTTCCTCCTCGCCCGGGCCGGCCAGCTGGCCGCCGGGGTCAGCCAGCAGGTCGCCGCCTTCCTGGCCAACGCCATCGCC
This sequence comes from Iamia sp., assembly GCA_036009685.1. Lineage (GTDB taxonomy): Bacteria > Actinomycetota > Acidimicrobiia > Acidimicrobiales > Iamiaceae > Iamia. The sequence continues at coordinate 4,367 of DASYLG010000232.1, forward strand.
GACCTCTGCATCGGGCAGTCGGCCGAGGCGGCCACCATCTTCGATCCGGACCGCAGCATCCCGGCCTACGAGGCCTCGATCGCCGGCAAGACCGCGGCTCTGTTCCGCTCGGCCTGCGAGATCGGTGCGGCGTCGGCGGGGGCCTCGGCCGAGGCCGTCGCCGCGGTCGGCGCCTACGGCACCGCCTTCGGCATGGCCTTCCAGGTCATCGATGACGTGCTCGACGTCGTCTCCACCGCCGAGGCGCTGGGCAAGCCGGTCGGCAACGACATCCGCGAGGGCGTCTACAGCCTGCCGGTGCTGCTCGCCCTGGACGGCCCGGACGGCCAGGCCCTGCGGTCCCGGCTCGGGTCGGCGCCGAGCGAGGAGGACGTGGCCCACGCCCTCACCCTGGTGCGGTCGAGCGCCGGCATCGCCGCCGCCCTCGACGCCGCCCGGGACCACAACGATGCGGCGGTGGCCGCCCTCGCCGCCCTCCCCGGCGGTCCGGTGGTCGACGGGCTGGCCCGTCTGCCCGACGCCTACCTCGACTGGGTGCTCGACGACAAGGCCCCCGGCCTGGCGGTCTCGACCCGTCGTTGAGCGCCGGCCGGACCACGAGGTGCCAGGCACCTCGTGGTCCTCGAGCGGCGCCGACGCCGTACCCTCGGTGGCCGTGAGCATCGCGACGCGCAAGGGCGACGACGGCACCACCGGGCTGCTCTACGGCGGCCGGGTGCGCAAGGACTCGGCCCGGCCCGAGGCCTACGGCCAGGTCGACGAGGCCCAGGCGTTCCTGGGCGTGGCCCGGGCTCACGCCGAGCCGGGCTCGGAGCTCGACCAGGTCCTCGTCTCGCTCCAGCGTGACCTGTGGGTGCTGATGGCCGACCTGGCCACCGATGCGTCGAACCGCCACAAGCTGGTGCCGGGGGCGTCGCTGGTGTCGGCCGACATGGTCGCCCGGCTCGACGAGCTGCTGGCCGACTACGAGACCCGCTTCGAGATGCCGCGGGAGTTCGTCGTCCCCGGCGGCACCGTCGTCGGCGCCCACCTCGACGTGGCCCGCACCGTCGTCCGCCGGGCCGAGCGGGTCGCCGTCGCCCTCGCCCCCGAGAGCACCGACGCCCTCGCTTACCTCAACCGCCTGTCCGACCTGCTGTGGGCCCTCGCCCGCTGGCAGGACGGCACCTCCCTGACCGCCCGCTCGACCTGACCACCCCCAACTTTGGACGAAACCACGCCACATGCGGCGGAGTTCGTCCAAAGCTCGAGCCCCACCGAAGGATCCGCCCGATGGCTGCACGTCCCGTGACCCCGACCACCGCCGGCAAGGTGCCGGCCCGGAGCGACCTCGTCGTGGCCGGTGTCCGCACCGACCGGCTCGACGCCGACCTGGCCGCGGCCGGGGTCAGCGCCGCCTTCGCCGAGGCGTCGTCGTTCACCGGCAAGGAGGGGTCGTCGCTGCTCGCCCCCGCGGCCACGGGCACGGGCCCGGACGTCCTGGTCGTCGGGCTGGGCGCCGCCGCCGACGTCGATGCCAACCGACTGCGCAGTGCGGCCGGCACCGCCGGACGCCGGGCCACCCGGCACGGGCGGGTCGCGGTGACGCTGGGCGACCTCGCCGCCGACGGGGTCGACGCCGCCCTCGCCACCCAGGCCGTCACCGAGGGCTGGGCGCTGGGCGCCTACCGCTTCGACGAGCACCGGTCGAAGCCCACGGCGTCGAAGGTCTCATCGGTCATCGTCACCGGCGGCACCACCAAGGCGGCCAAGGCCGCCCTCGCCCGCGGCCTCACCGTCGCCGGCGCCGTGACCCTCGCCCGGGACCTGGTCAACGAGCCCGGTGGCTCGCTCCTCCCGGCCCAGCTCGCCGACCGCATCAAGGCGGTCGGAGCCGCGTCGGGCCTCAAGGTCAGGGTCGACACGCCCGCCCAGATGAGGCGCAAGGGCCTGGGCGGCGTGCTGGGCGTGGCCCAGGGCGCCACCAACGAGCCCCGCTTCGTGGAGATCGGCTACGAGCCCGAGGGGAGGGCCACGGGCCACATCGCCCTGGTCGGCAAGGGCGTCACCTTCGACACCGGCGGCTACTCGCTCAAGACGCCCGAGGGCATGAAGGGCATGAACAGCGACATGGGTGGGGCCGCCGCTGTCGTGGGCGCCATGAGCGTCCTGTCCGCCCTCGGCGCCCCCGTAAAGGTGACCGGGTACCTGCCGCTGGTCGAGAACATGATCGGCCCCGACGCCATCCGGGTCGGCGACATCCTCACCATCCGGGGCGGCACGACGGTCGAGGTCCTCAACACCGACGCCGAGGGCCGGCTGATCCTGGCCGACGGGCTGCGGCTGGCCTCCGAGGCCGGCCCCGACGCCATCGTCGACCTGGCCACGCTCACCGGCGCCATCATCGCCGCCCTCGGGCTGCGGACCGCCGGGCTGTTCGGCACCGACGACCTGGTCTCTCGCGTGCGCTCGGTCGCGGCGGCGTCGGGCGAGGCCGTCTGGCCCATGCCCATGCCCGCCCACCTGCGGGGCGGCCTCGACTCCGACATCGCCGATCTCCGCAACATCTCGGGCGGCCGCTACGGCGGCGCATCGGTGGCCGCCCTGTTCCTGCGGGAGTTCGTCGACGAGGACATCCCCTGGGCCCATCTCGACATCGCCGGCCCGGCCTGGATCACCGACTCCCCCTACGGCGAGGTCCCCAAGCTCGGCACCGGCTTCGCCGTGCGCACCCTCGTCGACCTCCTCGTGGGCTGGACCCCCCTCGACTGATCCCGTCGTCCGCCGGCGACGGGACCCCCGGGGCCCGGCCGGCGGGGAGGAGCGGTCCGCCGGCCGGGGAGGGTGTCCCCACCGTCGCGTCATGGCCCGCGACGGCGGGGACGGGAGCACCTGGGGCGGCCCGGCCCTGGTGCTCGAACGGTGCCCCGGACGATCTCGGCTGCGGAGACCGTCCGGAGCCCAACCCGCCGGCGCCCGCCCACGACGGGTGACGGACGCCGGCGGTGACCGATCAGGCGGCGTCGTCGTCCGACGCCGCCATCGACGACGGGGGCGCGGTCGGCCGGGGCGGCCGGGGTGGCGGCGGGATCCGCCCGGGTGGCCGGGGCGGCGGCGGGATCGGCCGGCGCGGCCGGCGGTAATTTGGCGTTCTGCGCAAACAGTGGCACCGTGATCGCGGCGATCGCCAATCCGCAGAACAGCACCCGCATCACAGTCTTTTGCAATTGGCCAGGGTACGACACGTATCACGGAGATCGACCGCCGCGCGCGGCAAGGTGAAGGCGATTTCCCGGTTGACGAAATCGATCTCGAGCCGACGAAACATCCGCAACGAGCTCATGCCCAGGATCAATGCCGGCTTGTTCGCCAGCCCCAATCTG
>DASYLG010000233.1:0-5097 GCA_036009685.1 Iamia sp.
CGGCCCCGACACCGTCCCGCCCGGGCGGATCATCACGTGCTCCGCCGCCAGGCGGACGACGGTGCGGCCCGGCGTCACCTCCTCGACGAGGTAGCTGATCTCGCGCCCGGGGAAGGCGTCGCGGACGAAGGTCGTGAGCTCGTCGGCGGTCATGACGGGATCGGCGGCCATGAGGACAGCCTGGCACCGGCCCGGCCCTACCCTGGCCGCCGTGGCCAGCCTTGCCGAGATCGCTCGGACCCAGACCCATCTCGACTCGGCCCAGCTGAGCCACCTCCAGCGCTTCACCAGCTCCTGGGGCCTGGTCGCCGACCTCTGCTTCTCCGACCTCCTCCTCTTCGTCCCCACCGACCCCGAGGGCACCCACTTCGTCGTCGCCGGCCAGGTCCGCCCGACCACCAACCAGACCCTCTACGTGCGCGACCTCCTGGGCGAGATCGCCGACGAGGAGGAGCGCCCGCTCATCGCCCGCTCGTGGAAGCGGGGCGAGATCATCGAGGGCGAGGTCACCGACCCGATCATCCGGGAGCGGGTGCGCATGCTGTGCATCCCGGTGCGGTACCAGGGCGAGACGATCGCCGTCCTGAGCCGGGAGTCCACCCCCACCGTGGGGCGCGCCGCCGGCGAGCTGGAGCGCACCTACCAGGAGATCTTCAACCGCTTCGCCCGCATGATCGCCGCCGGCGAGTTCCCCTACGCCCGCGAGGACGGTGACTCGGAGGAGAACCTGCGCGTCGGCGACGGCTGTCTGGTGCTCGACCGCTCGGCTCGGGTGTCCTACGCCTCGCCCAACGCCGTCTCGGCGCTGCACCGCATCGGCATCCACGTCAACACCGAGGGCCTGCGGCTGGGCGAGCTGGGCCTCGACGACGAGCCCGTCCGCACGGCCTTCGCGGTGGCCGCCCCGGTCACCGAGGAGATCGACCCCCGCCCCGGTGTGAGCGTCCTGATCCGCTGCATCCCCATGGTCGACGGTGGCCGGGTCACCGGCGCCGTGGTGCTGCTGCGCGACGTGTCCGAGCTGCGCCGCCGGGACCGGCTCCTGCTCTCCAAGGACGCCACCATCCGGGAGATCCACCACCGGGTGAAGAACAACCTGCAGACGATCTCGTCGCTGCTCCGGCTCCAGGGGCGGCGGCTGTCGTCGGAGGAGGCCAAGGCGGCCATCGGCGAGTCGGTCCGGCGCATCTCGTCGATCGCCCTCGTGCACGACATCCTGGCCCGCGAGCCGGGCGAGGACCTGCCCTTCATCGACGTGCTGCGGCCCCTGGTCCGCATGGTGGAGGACAGCCTGAGCACCCCCGAGCGCGAGGTCACCTTCACGGTCCACGGCGATCCCGGCACCCTGCCCGCCGGCGTGGCCACGCCGATGGCGGTGGTGCTCAACGAGCTGCTGCAGAACACGATGGACCACGCCTTCCCCCCGATGGAGGACGGCGAGCGTCGCATCGGCCACGTCCGGGTGGAGATGGAGAACGACGGCCTCGAGCTCGTCACCCGGGTCATCGACGACGGCGTGGGCCTCCCCGAGGGCTTCTCGGTGGCCTCGAGCACCGGGCTGGGGCTCTCGATCGTCCGGGCCCTGGTGACCTCGGACCTCACCGGCACCATCGACATGTTCGAGCCCCTCGACGGCAGCCCCGGCACCGAGGTCGAGCTGCGGGTGCCGCTGGATGCCGAGAGGCCGGGCTAGCGCCTCTCGTCAGAAGCCTCGCTGCGCTCGTTTCTTCCTCGAACTGACGGTGCCTCGCTGCGCTCGGCGCTGAAGGTCTTCCCAGAGTCGGACGGCTCGTTCCTCGCCGACACGACTCTTCGTGTGGGGGTTCCCCCCACGCCCCCAGCGGCTGCGCCGGGCTGGGCTGCGTCGTGCTGTTCGCGCCGGCTGGTCGGCCGGGGCCTGGTCGAGGACCCCCTGACCGGGCCGGGGCGACGGGGGCCGGGGCCGACGGGCTGGGGCCGGACGCGACGACGCCCGGGTGGGATGCCCGGGCGTCAGCGGATCTGGTGGGCGCCCCGCCCGGGGCGCCGGGGATCAGGCGGTCTGGCGGGCTCGCTGCTGGGCCTGCTTGCGGAGCTGGCGACGCTCGTCCTCGGAGGTGCCGCCCCAGATGCCCGAGTCCTGGTTGGTCTCGATGGCGTACTCCAGACACTGGGTCTGGGCGTGGCACTGGCGACAGACGGCCTTGGCCGTCTCGATCTGCTCGATGGCCGGACCGGTGGTCCCCACCGGGAAGAAGAGGTCCGGATCGGTGTCCCGGCAGGCGGAGTCGCGGCGCCATTCGGCACTGGCGACGGTCAGGGACAGCAGATGGCTAGGGCTCAGAGCCACGGGGACCTCCAGGGGGCCTTCGAAGAGGTGAAACGAGTTCGTGACTCGCTTCACATGCGTCGCACCCGCGATGAAGCACGGTGTGCGCGGCGGCGATAAGAGGGAGGCTACCCCGGTGTGCTAACGACGGCAAGCACTTCTTCCGCGAAGATTCGCGGCGGGCCGGGCCCGTGACGGACCGTCCGCCTCCATCCTGACCGAAGGGCTTCCATGGCCAGAAATCGACCGCTCATCATCGCCCACCGTGGGGCGTCGGCCGCCCACCGCGAGAACACCGTGACCGCCTTCGCCGCCGCCGGCCCGCTCGGCGCCGACGCCATCGAGCTCGACGCCCGGCGCACCGCCGACGGCGCCGTGGTCGTCCTCCACGACGATGCGCTGGCCGACGGGCGGGTGCTGGTCGAGACGGCCCGGGCCGATCTCCCGTCCCACGTCCCCACGCTGGCCGAGGCGCTCGACGCCTGCGGCGACCTGGTGGTCAACATCGAGGTCAAGAACGGGCCCGAGGATCGGGACTTCGATCCCACCGAGGCGGTGGCCGACGAGGTGGTGGCCGAGGTCCGGCGGCGCGGCACACCCGAGCGCTACCTCGTCTCGTCGTTCCACCGCCCGGCCATCGGCCGCGTGCGGGCGGCGCTGCCCGAGCTGGCCACGGCCTTCCTGCACATGCGGGAGGACGGGCTGGCGGCCCTCGCCGTCGCCGTCGAGCACGGCCACGGCGCCCTGCACCCCTGGTACGGCTGGGTCACCGAGGAGGTCATCGCCGCCGCCCACGCCGCCGACGTGGTGGTCAACGCCTGGACGGTCGACGACCCCGAGGTGATGACCCAGCTGGCCGGCTGGGGCATCGACGGCATCGTCACCAACGTCCCCGACGTCGCCCTCGAGGTCCTCGGCCCGCGCTGACGGACGCTCCCCGTCGGAAAGGTGTGCGGCACGAGCCGCCGCCGCGCTCTCAGGAGGCAACCCCTCACCTGAGAGACGGAGAGCACCATGACCCACCGATCCCGCGCCCTTGTGGGCGCCCTGACCCTGGCCACTGCCCTGGCGGTCAGCGGCACCCCCGCCGACGCCGCCGGCGACAAGGCCCCGCCATGCCCCTCGGGGGCGAACATCATCGTGAGCAACGCCAAGTTCGTCACCGGCACCGAGTGCGACGACATCGTCATCCCCGGCCCCGCAGTCGGCACCATCAAGACGCTCGGCGGCGACGACGTGGTCGACTTCGACGGCCCGGCCGTCGCCTGCGACGGCTGCACGGCGGTCACCATCAGCGTCGACCTGGGCCCGGGCGACGACCGCCTCGCCGTCCAGCGGCCGACCCGGATCCTGGCCGACGGCCAGGCCGGGAAGGACGTGCTGCAAGCCGACTGGATGGTCGACATCGGTTGGATGAGTGGAGGCGCCGACGACGACCGCGTGTGGACCCGGTCCCCGTGGGTCAGCATCGCCGGCGACCGGGGCGACGACCGTCTCGACGTGGCCGCGGTGACGCCGCCGGGGCCCCACCAGTGGGACGCCTTCGACCAGCAGCTCATCGGCGGTCCCGGCGACGACGTGGTGTCGACCCTCGGTGCCCGCGGGCCCCGGCACCGGCTGATCTGGGAGGGGATGGGGGACGACACCTACCTGCTGCGGCACAGCCAGAGGGCGGGCGGCACCGACCGGTTCCACGCCGACACCAACGCCAACCTCGACCCGGCATCGGGGGTGGACAGCGCCACCCTCGATCCCGGGGACATCGCCACGGTCGACGCGCTCGGCCACCTCGAGTCGTTCACCGTCGCCTGGGGCTGACGGAACTGCGACCCTGGGCGGGCACCACGCCCGCTCAGGGTCGCAAGAAGCGGGACTAGCGGCCGAGGAGGCCGCCGGCGAGACCGCCCAGGCCGCCGCCGGCGCCGCTGGCCGGGCCGGTGTTCTGGCCGCTGGCGTTCATGGTGGCCAGGTCGAACTCGGACGGCTGGACGATGACCCAGCCCTGGCCCGAGAAGCCGATCTGGATGGCCTCGCCGCTGCCCCGGCCGATCAGGTTGCCCATCTTGAACGACGAGGCGATCTGGGTCTGGAGGTTCGCCGACCAGCACACCACGGCGTTGGAGTCGACGAACGTGGGGGCATCGGTGGCCAGCACGACCGGCGTGCCCTTGGTGCTGATGGCGACCATGCCGTGGCCCGAGACGATGGTGTTGAACAGGCCGCCCGCGGCGATGCCGGCCCCGCCGACGAAGTGGACGTCGACCTCGAGGCCCGACGACCAGGCCAGGACGTTGCGGCCGTTGATGGACACGGCGTCGCCCTCGAGCTCGATCAGGTGGACGTCGGAGGCCTGGTCGGCGAAGAAGACCTCGGCCTGGCCGGTGACCTTCATGGTGGCCACGCCCTCGCCCGAGAGCTTCTGCTTGATCATCTTCTTGATGCCGCCGGCACCCTGGTAGTCGAAGCTGGCCTGGCCCTGGTAGGCGACCATGGCTCCCTGGCGGGCGAACATCTCCGGCGGGTTGCCGTCGAGGCCGACACGGACCTTGAGCATCTTCGAGTTCTGCAGGGTGAAGGCCTTGGTGTCGGTGGCCTCGGCGTTGTTAAAGATGTCGCTCTTCATGGCCGGGAACGTACGCCCGGGGCGGCCCTCCCGGATAGAGCGTGGAGTACGCAAAGGGGAGGGTGCGGTCCCCCTTTGCGGACGGCTCAGGCGTCGTCCGGGCCCAGGGGGGCGACGGGCAGGACGAGGTCCAGGACCTCGGGCTCGTACCGGATGCTGATCTGCT